>JAZFPY010000108.1:0-12944 GCA_036444875.1 Woeseiaceae bacterium
ACGCAATCCACGATGGAAAATCCACGAGCACTGTGTCGTCCATCTCTATCGTGATCTGCAGGAATCGGATCGAGTGCCACGCAAGAAGACCACAGATCGAAGCAGTAAATCCATCGACGATGATGCCGGGGACCTGTGTATATCGCTCGGGAACGAAATGCGAAAGTATGTCGATTCTGAGGTGCCGCTTGCTTCGTGCCGCTGCGACCGATGCAATCAGCGCGATCCAGAGCACCATGATTCTGAGTAACTCATCCGCCCATATCAGGCCAGAATCGAAAAAGATGCGTAAGACGATCTGACCAACCGCCAGTATCATCAATGAGCCCAATAACAGGACCAGCGAGGCGTCTTCCGCTGCGGTTCCCCAACGCTCCAGGCGAGCGAGCAACCTGGATGTTGCTCCAGTCATTATTAGCTTTCGCTCCCCGAAGCCTGTTCGAGTGGTTCCGTCGCGCTTGCATCGGGTTCACAAACATCCATATCGCCTGCTTCCCTCACTTCGATTTCAGTCGAGCGTGCTAACTGTTCCCCAGCGTCAATTTCGTCCCCTGCCGGCACACAGGTCATCGTGTCACGGGACGCCTGCGCACGCCGAAACTCCTGCACGTGAGACAACATCTCTTCCAGCAGTTCAGACGAGAACATGCCGCGATCCGCCATGCTCCGGTTGGCTGTGGCCGTCTCTTTTTGCAACCTCTCGAACTCGTCAGGAAGTGGCTCCACGCTTTCGACGCCGGAATTGATTAACGCTTGCAGGGCATTGGGCGCATCTTCTCGCTCAGCCGCATCGAACTCAGCGTACAGGTGGCCCATTACCTCTCTGACTACCGCCTGATCCGCTGCCTCTATTCGCTTAAACGCCCTTGCATCGATGACCATAAAATACATGGTGAAAAGAACTGGCATTTGCGTTACATAATTGACTTTGGTGTGCCATTGAAAAATCAGGGCACCTGCTGGAGGAATTGCAACAATATCAATCAAACCTGTCTGCAGGCCAGTCATTACGTTTGCTATTTCCAATGGGACCGGCGTCAACTTCAGCGCCTGCATCGCTTCATAGCTGAATACATCGCCTTCTGGCACCCAGACTTTCTGGCCTTTCAGATCATTGTGACTGCGGACTGGCTCATTGGACAAGACCATCGCAAAACCGCCGCCCGCAAAGCCGAAATTCACGAAGCCTGCTTCTTCAAGTCCCCTTTGAAACTTGGCGTCCATGATTTTGCGAACATAGTCCACTTCATCTTCCGACTCGAAGATGAATGGCAAGCCATAAATATTGATATCCGGATAAACTTTCTGTAAAGCAGCCGGGGAATAAGTCGAGCCGTGAAGCTGGCCGATCTTCATCTTATATAGTACTTTGTCGTCACTCCCCTGACTTCCGCCAAAGTAATATTTAAACGAAACGCGGCCATCTGTACGCTCCTCTATTTCATCGGCAGCAGCGCGCATTCTCTTCACACGATCCGTATTCTCGGGAAGAAGCGTCGCTATCTTGAACTGAGTCTTGGCTTCCACACTGGAAATATTAACCACAGACAGAAAAGTGGCAGCGACGAGACCAACAAAAATTCGCATCAGCATTCTCCCTCGAAGCTGTTTTGTAATAGTAGCAGGCACTTAACGAGCGTCAGAAGTAATCATCTGCGCTGGCCAGCATGTCGGCAGCATCACGTTGCGCTAGAACGTTCGTTAGTGTATAGCCCGGCACATTTGGATCTGCAGCCATGACTTCATCAAGCAGGCGGTCATGCAATTCACGTTCGTAAAGCATCCGCGCATAGCCTCGCGCAAATTCTACTTTCACGGACAGGTCGAGTCCTTTGGAGCATTCGATGGAACGCTCAAAGTAGTCACGACCTCTTTCCTGCTCTCCGCCGAGCGCCGGCGGTCTTAACGTCAGCAAAATGCCGAGATAGTTATATACATCGCAATTATCGGCAGATTCGCTGATATCCAGGTACCTGATAAGCAGTGCTTCCATGTGCGGCAATCTTGCCATCGCATTCCAGTCATCGCTGTGGGCACGAATGTAAGAAAGCGAGGCGATCGCATAACTGTAGGTGACCTCTGCATGTTTGCTGCTGAGCCCGTGAAGAGTGCCGGTGAACTCGTCATAAGGCGCCCGGGTCCAGTTGCAGCCCGCGGGGAATTGTATGCAGACTGCCCTCTGCGCATAGTTCTGGGCTCTCTCGGTAAGTCGGGCGGCCCGTTCTTCGTCATCCGCAAAAACCGCACCATAGGACGCATACAAATTGGCAGCCGCAGCCAGCAGCGCCGGATCGTCAGGACTGCCTTCGAGAAAACTGTCGAGCAGCAGCAGGTACGCCGGTGCCCCGTCCCGCACAGTTTCAGGGTCATTTTGATTCAGAATGGCTGCCGACAGATTGTCGGCCAGACCACTGGCTGCAGAAGCCATCAGGGAAGCGCAGCCGGACAGCAACAGGCATGCGCCAATGCAAGCGATTCGCACGCCGATTCCATGCATGGTGCTCATGCCACGACAGACCCCTCTTGAGCGGATAGGTTCCACCCCAAATCCCTGGATCCCTAATTATACGGACGTCTTAAGTAAAACGGGGTGTCCGATCAGGTAAGGGGTCAGGTTTTACCGACGAATTTTCTCTTTGATTCGTGCTGCTTTTCCGGTTCGGCCGCGAAGGTAATAGAGCTTCGCGCGACGAACGTCGCCACGGCGTTTGACCTGAATAGCACTGACCGTTGGGCTGTGGGTTTGGAATACTCGTTCCACGCCTTCGCCATGAGAAATTTTTCGAACGGTAAAGGATGAGTTAAGGCCGCGATTTTTTTTCGCAATAACGATACCTTCGAAGGCCTGCAAGCGCTCGCGAGTACCTTCCTTGACCCTGACCTGAACAAGCACAGTGTCGCCCGGTGCAAAGTCCGGAATTTCCTTGTTGATTTGTTCCTGTTCAATTGATTCGATTATTTTGCTCATCGTTCTCTACCTGCCAGTAACACTGGTGCTGTATTCATTGCCGAGCCGATTGCCCGTTGGCCGTCCCCGGCCCCTGCTCGTCCAGGAACTCCTCGAGCAACTTCTTTTGCTCGTTGTCCAGACTTAATTTTCTCACAAGATCGGGACGCCTCATATAACTGCGGCCCAGGGCCTGTTTGTGCCGCCAACGCGCGATCTTTGCGTGATCACCCGACAACAACACCGGCGGCACACGCCGGCCTTCAATTTCTTCGGGGCGCGTGTAGTGTGGACAATCCAGCAAGCCTCCCGCAAAAGAGTCCTGCGACGCGGAATCCTCGTCGCCGAGCACACCAGGAATCAACCTGACCACTGCATCGATCACGGCCATCGCCGCAATCTCCCCACCGCTGAGTACGAAATCACCCAGCGACAATTCTTCATCGACTTCCACCTCGATGAGTCTTTCGTCGATACCCTCGTAGCGGCCGGCCAGCAAAATAAGACCCGGCAATCGGGCCAGTCGCTCCGCCGCCGCCTGGTCAAATACCACACCCTGCGGGCTCAGGCAGATCACCGGGCAGCCGGCAGGCATCGTACGTCTGGCCTCCCGAATCGCGGCCGCGGCAGGCTCGAATTTCATCACCATGCCTGGACCACCACCGTACGGACGATCATCAATCGTGCGGTGTGCATCGTCGGTAAAATCCCTTGGGTTCAAACACCCGACGGATAACAGGCCTCGTTCTGCCGCCCGCCCGACGACGCCGTATTCGGCGACCGTTTCGACCATTGCAGGAAAAATACTGACAATGCGTATCTGCATAAGGTCAGTCCCATTCCCAGTCAACGCTGATCACGCCCTTGGCAAGATCAACGTCCAGAATAAACTTGCCCATCACAAACGGGATCAGGCATTCGCGATCCCCTTCCACGACCAGCACATCGTTCGCGCCTGTCGCCATGACACACGCCACTTTTCCCAGTGACCGACCGTCCCGGTGAACGACCTGCAATCCTTCCAGATCCACCCAGTAATATTCAAGCTCTTCGGTATCTGGCAACTCTTCACGCGGTACAACAATATCGAAATCTACAAATTCTGCCGCCGCGTCCCTGTCCCCGACGTTCGCAAGTTTTGCGATCACCGACCTGCCGTGCATCTTGCCTTCTTCAACAGTTATTTCTTGCCAGGCGTCGCCATGCTTCAGCAGCCAGTTTTCATAATCGAGAATTGCCTCCCGTGGCTCAGTGTAGGAAAACACCTTGACCCACCCCTTTACGCCGAAGATACCTGCTATTCGGCCAAGGACAACCGGCATTATCTCTTTCCGCACCACTCTGTTTGCCGCCTGCATTCAGAACGACTGCGCCCGCCAGGGTCCTCAGGTGCCAGCCGCTTCCTCTTCCTTGCTATCACTCGCGTCGGCGGCCTCTTCTTGCTTGCTATTGCTGTCTGTCGCGTCGGCCACTGCCTCTTGCTTGCTCTTGCTGTCTGTCGCCTCGGCCGCCTCTTCCTGCTTGCTGTCGGTCGCCTCGGCCACCTCTTCCTGCTTGCTGTCGGTCGCCTCGGCCACCTCTTCCTGCTTGCTGTCTGTTACCTCGGCCGCCTCCTCCTGCTTGCTGTCGGTCGCCTCGGCCACCTCTTCCTGCTTGCTGTCGGTCGTCTCGGCCACCTCTTCCTGCTTGCTGTCGGTCGCCTCGGTAGCTTCCCTTGGCTTGCCCTCGCCTGCCTTGGCCGATTTCTTTCGCCTGCCGCCACCTGAGACCGACACCCCCTTTCGCTTGGCTTTCAGAAGGTAAGCCACGCGTTCGGAGGGTTGTGCGCCCTGACTTATCCAATAATCGACGCGCTCCAGATCGATACGAAGATCCTCTTCGTTCTCCTTTGCAAGTGGGCTAAAAAAGCCAAGCCGTTCAATATACCGGCCGTCCCGACGATTTCGACTGTCGGTGACTACCAGGTGGTAGAAAGGGCGTTTTTTCGCGCCGGCGCGCGAAAGACGAATACTGACCATTACAATTCCGCTAAATTAATGACAGGCAGACATGCCTAAGCTCGGGAGCCAACCCGAGTAAAGCGCGCATTTTACGCATTTCCCGGGAAATGTGAAGCATTTTGCCAAGGAAAATCAGCCCTTTGGCCTGAAGTCGTATTCAGTGGGAGCCGGGTATTGGGGCGGTTACTGAGCGTCGTATTATCCGAGCGGAGCAGGATGCGAGAGCGAGGATACTACCGATGTGAGCGGAGTCAGGGACGACGGAGCGAATTTTAGCGAAGTGACTGCCCCATTGTCCGGCTTGTCGCCAAAATGATCATCAGCTCCCCGGCGGCACCATCCCCGGCGGCAGTCCGCGCATCATCTTCTTGATGCCGCCACGGGACATTTTCTTCATCATTTTTTCCATCTGCATGTGCTGTTTTAGCAGACGATTTACATCCTGCACCTGCATACCGGAACCATTAGCAATGCGCCGCTTGCGGGAGCCATTGATAGTCTTCGGAAAGCGACGCTCAACCGGTGTCATGGAATGAATAATGGCGATCTGGCGCCTGAGTTGCTGTTCGTTTGCCATGTCTTTGAGCGCACCTGGATCAACATTGCCCGGTATCGGCAGTTTTTCGAGCATCGCGCCAATGCCGCCCATGCTTATCATCTGTTCGAACTGGTCCCTTAAATCGGATAGGTCAAAACCCCGGCCCCTTTTCAATTTCTTCTGGAGCTTGTCTGCTTTGTCGCGACTGACCTTGCCCTCTATTTCCTCGACCAGTGACAACACATCTCCCATGCCGAGTATTCTCGAGGCCATGCGGTCCGGGTGAAACGCCTCCAGGGCATCGATTTTCTCGCCGACCCCCATGAATCGAATCGGCTTGCCGGTGACTTCGCGTACCGACAGGGCCGCACCGCCTTTGGCATCACCGTCAGCTTTGGTGAGGATGATGCCGGTCAGCGGCAGGCTCTCATCGAAAACACGAGCCGCATTGACGGCATCCTGGCCAGCCATACTGTCGACGATGAACAGCGTTTCGTGCGCGTTCGACTTCTTATGCACGCTGATGACCTCTGCCATCATCGCGTCATCGACATGCAGTCGTCCGGCGGTATCGACGATCAATACATCGGCATGCGCACGGCGGCTCTCGTCCAAAGCACGTTCCATGATCATCCCGGGATTCTCGCTGCTGTCGCTGGCGCAATGCATCGCAGCAATCTCCCCGGCGAGCGTTTCCAGCTGAAGAATAGCGGCGGGCCTGTGAACATCCACGCTTACCAGCATTACGCGTTTTTTGTCAGCGTCGATCAGCCGTTTAGCAAGCTTGGCGGCGGTCGTCGTCTTGCCCGCTCCCTGCAAGCCGACGAGCATTATCACAACGGGCGGCTGGGCTTTGAGATTCAGCGGTTCATGATCGCCGCCAAGCAGTCGAACGAGTTCACTGTGGATGATTTTTACGAGTGCCTGTCCGGGCGTCAGGCTCTTGCCGACCTCTTCACCGACGGCACGCTCCCTGATGCGTTCGATAAACGACTTGACGACCGGGAGCGCGACGTCGGCTTCCAGTAACGCGAGCCTGACCTGCCGCAGCGTGTCCTTGATATTGGACTCACTCAGTCGGCCCTTGCCGGTCAGGTTGCGTGCCGCCTGTGTGAGGCGGCCGGATAGATTGTCAAACATCGCTCATGTGATCCGATCGGCCAGGTTCATGCTGATCGGTGAAGTCTATCGTGATGATCTCGGCCCCGGCAAGAATTTGCGTGGCCGGGCCCATGTACCCCGTGGGACCGCCGCCCCGGACGGGCCCTGACGTTGCATCTTTGCAATCGACCAGCGGTTCAACAAGGCCATACGCTGATGACGGTTCCGCGTGACAACATCCGGATTCTTTATTGAACCGGTGTGCCTTGATAGCGTCCAGTGTTTCGCAACAGGCATAGACAGTCAGCGGCTCCTCGAAGTTTTCGTCGAATATGCTGTCGACGAGCATCGGCAACCCGGCAATATGATCGAGATGCGCGTGAGTCAGAAACACGTGGCGAATCGTCCTGAGATCTTAAAACGCGAGATCACCGATTCCTGTGCCAGCATCGAGCAAAATGTCATCGTCAATGAGCATCGAGGAGGTGCGTGATCCTGCACCTATTCCGCCACTACAGCCTAATATTCTAATACGCATAACGCCTTATCCTGCGCAACATCGCGTAGGCGGCTGCGTCTTTGAATTCTACGGTAGGGTTCTAATGAACTGCACCATGTGGGATCATTCGCTCGAAGGAAAACTAGGGCATAGGAAGTCGCGATTCTGTGTTTCAAATCACCATTCCATTTTTGTACATAATTGCCGGCGTCGCATTCGCGATGACCAGATTGTCGCGATTCTCGGAGCGGTCCGGCGCCCTGCTAATCACAGCATTTATCGTTGGCCTCGCAGGCCTCATCTGGCATTGCCAGGTGCTTTTTCATTTGATCCTGATGCCCAACGGGATCGCCCTATCAATGAGTAGCACGGCTTCATTCATTGGCTTGCAGCTCGCTCTGATTGCAATCATTGGTGCCATCGAGCCATCTTTGCGCGGTCTGGCCGGCGGGCTGCTCCTGCTAGGGGCGGCTGCCGCCAGCGTGACCGGCTTGCAGGGCGTGGAAATTACCGCAGAGCCACATAGCTGGCAATTGCAGGCACATATCCTCATCGCACTCTTTGCCTACGGCTTGCTGACGGTCGGTGCAATCGTGGCCGTATACGCATTGATTCAGGAGCGCCGTCTGCACGCTGGAAGACTTTCGCCCGTCAACCAACTGTTTGCTCCCCTGGAGACAACGGAACGATTGCTCTACGGGATTGCCGGGGCCGGGTTTTCTGTGCTTTTGATCGCCGTCCTGTTAGGTTTTACTTTCGTCGATGATGTGTTCGCCCAGCACCTGGCCCACAAGATGTTTCTGTCACTTCTGGCGCTGCTGCTGTTCGGCATTCTGATTGCCGGCCGGCAGTTCGCAGGCTGGCGGGGTCGGCGCGCCATTTTCCTGTACCTGTGGGGCTTCGCAATCTTGTGCCTCGCCTACTTCGGCAGCCGATACATCCTGGAGGAAGTTCTCGGCCGGTCATGGGGATAGCCGGCAATCGGACTACTGATCTACTTCCTTGACAGGACAGGGCTGTCCTGATGAACTGACGGGGTGCTGTTCAATCACGAGGTGCTCGTTCGTTGGGCGATGACCTTCCGCTAGCCGCCTTGATTGGCGTGCTTGTTGTCTTATTACTCCTTTCCGCGTTCTTCTCCGGCTCGGAAACAGCATTGATGAGCCTGAACCGGTACCAGCTCAGGCATAAAGCCAAGACCGGTCATCGGGGGGCCAGGCTGGCTGAAACTCTCCTGAAACGCCCGGATCGGTTGATCGGGCTTATCCTGCTCGGCAATAACCTCGTCAATTTCTCTGCCGCAGCACTCGTTGCAATCATCGCATTCAAGCTCGGTGGTCAGCCCGCGGTCGCAATCGGCACACTGATTCTGACGCTGACCGTACTGATATTCTCCGAGGCAGCGCCTAAAACGCTGGCCGCATTACACCCGGAACGCGTCGCCTTTCCGGCCGCACTGATTTACTACCCGTTATTGAAAATCACCTACCCGCTCGTGTGGCTCACCAGCATTGCATCAAACGGCCTGCTCTATATCCTCGGCGTCAGAAAAGATGACGCAGATTCCTATTCGTTGACGCAGGACGAGTTGCGAACGGTTGTCTTCGAAGCGACTTCCCGAATATCAAGCAAGTACCGAAACATGCTCATCAGCATCCTCGACCTGGAAAAGGTGACCGTCGACGATGTCATGGTGCCGCACAATGAAATCATCGGTATAGACCTCGATGACAGTACCGAAGAAATCATGGCTGTGATTGAGAAGAGCGAACACACGCGGCTGCCGGTCTTTCGGGACAACATCGATAACGTCGTCGGCCTGCTGCATTTGCGGCGCATTGCCAACCACGCCTACAGGCAAGATTTTGACAAAGCCATACTCGAAACGCTGGTCGAAGAGCCGTACTACGTACCCGAAGGCACTCCGTTGAGCACCCAACTCGTACAATTTCAGAAACTGCGAAAAAGAATCGCGTTGGTTGTCGACGAATACGGAGATATTCAGGGAATCGTGACGCTGGAAGATATACTTGAAGAGATCGTCGGTGAATTCACGACCGATCCTTCCAGTAGCGACGTAGACATTGTCAGAGAAAGCAGCAGCACGTTTCTCGTCGACGGTGCAGCCAACATTCGTGAAATGAACCGGGCCATGAACTGGTCCCTGCCGACTGACGGGCCGAAGACGCTGAATGGTTTAATCGTCGAGTACCTGGAGACCATTCCGGAACCGGGGACCGGCCTGAAAATCGAGGGCTATCCGATCGAAATCGTTGCAACGAACGAAAACAGGGTCAAGACAGCGCGCATACATCCTCGCCAGGAATTGCCGCAAGCAACGTCCGAATAGCATGGTGTCTATTTCCGGCGCCGCTCTCGCCCATCCCTGGGCTCCGCGGCATTTGGACCTCCTGTCCGGCGTCACGCGAAAGCTGCGTCGAGCGCCTCCGTGAGTCTGCGAACCCCGATAATGTCGATTCCCCGAGGCTTCTGTCTGGGCACGTTCGCTTGCGGGACGATCGCGACTGAAAAACCCTGCTTGGCCGCTTCTGCGATACGCTCGGTACCGAAGCGGACTGGCCGCACTTCACCGGCAAGCCCGACCTCGCCGAAACTGATCAGTCCCGTTCGGCACGGCCGATCACGCAAACTCGAGAGGATCGCCAGCAGTGTCGGCAGGTCAGCAGCAGTTTCACCGATACGAAGACCGCCGACAACGTTGACAAAGACATCATCGCCCGCCAAAGAAATACCGCCGTGACGCTGCAACACTGCCATCAACAATGACAATCGATTCTGGTCCACACCCTGCGCGAGCCGCTTCGGATGTGTGCCGTTACCGTCCGCCACAAGCGCCTGGATTTCCACGAGCAACGGGCGACTGCCCTCCCAGGCCACCGAGACAAGGCTGCCGGCATTTTCTTCTGCATCACGTGAGAGAAAAATTGCCGACGGGTTTTTGACTTCCACAAAACCGGTCTCGGTCATGGCAAAAACGCCCAGTTCGCTGCTGGCCCCAAAACGGTTTTTCACTGCCCGGACGATGCTGTACCGGCTCGCCGGATCACTCTCAAAATAGAGAACCGTATCCACCATGTGTTCGACTACGCGTGGTCCGGCAATCGCGCCGTCTTTGGTGACATGACCTATGAGGAACACCGCGACCTCACGCTGCTTGGCAAACTGAACAATGCGACCAACGCATTCACGCAGCTGGGCAACCGATCCTGGCGCTGACGGCAGGTCCGCGGTCACCGTGGTCTGAATTGAATCGATAATCAAGACGCCTGTGCCGCCGCCCGCAGCCTGATCGAGAATGTTATCGAGCGAGGTATCTGCAAGCAGGCTCAAGCTGGGGCAGTCAAGACCCAGCCGTCGCGATCGCTGACCGATTTGCCGCAGTGACTCCTCTCCGGTCGCATAGCAGATATTCAATGATTCGGGCAGCTTCGCGGCGACTTGCTGCAATAGCGTTGATTTGCCGACACCAGGATCGCCCCCTAGTAGCACCACGGACCCCGGCACGAGCCCACCGCCCAATACACGGTCGAATTCGCTAAAACCGGTGGCGTAGCGAACGCCCAGATCGTCACTGAGGGAACCCAGCGGGGACGGGGCAACGCCTTCCGGGCGGGCGATCTGGGCAGTCGAGACGGTGGTCTGAGCCAGGGTATTCCAGGCGGCGCAGTCGGGGCATTGCCCCTGCCATTTTACGCTGTGAGCGCCGCAGTCCATGCAGACATATGCCGTTTTCGCTCTTGCCATAGGGGAATCCGTGAGAAATCTGGCAGAATCGCCACCTGTCCGGCAGCAGAATTCCGATCATAGCACCGCTTTTCTGCCCGCTACGGGCTAAAAAGTGCCAACCCTATCTCATTAAAAACCCTTGCTATTTTCTATACTTTTCGCGTTATGTAGAGAGCCCATATTGGACAAACAACGAAAAGAACACAGGGACCGGCTGGTCGCGCTCACATTTGTCAGCGTATTGCTGGTGCTCATCTATGGCCCGGGAGCGCCATGGTTCGTTGCTGCTGACCGTCTTCTGTATGACCGGCTGGCGAGCCATGTCCACAATGAGCCGCTGGAAAATGCCCTGATCGTTAGCATAAACGACCGCAAGATGGCGCCGAACGATATCTTGAACCAATATGGCAAGCTCATACAACTCTTTAAAAATCAATCTGTTAAGAGAATTATCCTTGCTAGCCCACCAGAGATTGACGAATCGGCCGACTTGCCGGGCTGGGCGGCCACGCTGTCCAGCGGTGTGCCGGTTTACGTACCGAATGGGCACCGACTGACGCACGTCGCCAGCAAGAGCGGCTTTCTCGATATCACGCCGGACAGCGACGGGATCTTCCGGGAATCCGGGCTATGGAGATTCGGTGCGGGCCTGATGTCTCCTTCGCTGCCTCTGGCGGTGGCACTCGACAACCCTGACGTGGCCACGGGCTCGGATCCGCGATTTTCCGGGGCCGACGATGTGATCTACCTCTCAAATTACAAACCAATCCCCCGATTGACGGCGAAAGAGGCGCTCAAGGAGGACTTTGCTGCGGAGAAATACGCCGGCGCTACGGTGTTTATCGACGCCGCACCGCCAATTGTCGCCGCTGCGGCAAAAATACCGTCGGGGCAGTTTGTCACCCAATCCGAGATCACGGCGGCATTGCTCGCGAATGTCGAAATGAGCCGCGCTGTCATTTCACCGTCCTGGGTCAGGGCGCTGGAATGGCTGGCGCCGGCGCTCCTGGCGATTATTGCCGTACTGTTCCTGCCCGGCCGTATGCGCCGGGATATCGTGATGCTGGTCGCAATCACGGCCGTCGGGATGGTACTCATCGAAGCGCTGATGCTTGCGATATGGAGAATCCGGCTGGACCTTGGCCGGCCGATATTCGTCTTCCTCGGTGTTGGCATCCTGAGTTGGTGGCTCGCAGGCGCTGTCAAGAAAGCTGCCGTCGATGCCTATAAACGCGGCGTGGACTTTCTTGCCGCGGGCAGACTCGAGCCCGCCTTTGCGGAGTTTCGTCAATGTAAAGCAGACGACGCCCTGGCGACCCTGATGTACAAGCTTTCGCTCGAGTTTGAACAGCAGGCGAAGCCTGAACGTGCCGAAGCCGTGCTTAACTGGATGAAGAGGACGCAGGGTGCGACCACCAAAAAGCTGTCAATGCGTGGCAACAATGGCGCACCGCAACGTCTCGGTCGTTACGTCATCGAGAGAAAAATCGGTCGCGGGGCGATGGGCGCTGTTTATCTTGCCAAGGATCCGAGAATCAACCGTCAGGTCGCCCTCAAAGTGATTCCGATTGAAAAAGAGTTCGAAGACGAAGAACTCGAGGAAGCCCGGCTTCGATTCTTCCGCGAAGCGGAGTCCGCGGGCCGCCTGACTCATCCGAATATCATCACTGTGTTCGATGCTGGCGAAGACAAGCATCTGGCCTATATTGCGATGGAATACATGCCAGGTGCGGCGTTGACCAAGTTCACGGATCCGAAGAAACTGCTGGCCCCAAGCAAGGCGCTGGAACTCTGTGCCAGGACGGCCGATGCATTGGACTATGCCCATAACCAGGGTGTCATTCATCGCGATATCAAGCCGGCAAATCTACTGTACAACCTGAGAGACGACTCTCTTAAGATCAGTGATTTCGGCGTCGCGAGACTGACCGATAACAACCGGACGAAGACCGGCATCATCCTTGGCACACCGATGTACATGTCGCCCGAGCAGCTCAATGCCGAGGACCTCACGGGTCACTCGGACTTATTTTCACTTGGTGTTACTCTATATGAGCTTTTGACGGGTGAGGTGCCTTTCACGGCGACCAACATCGCAGTGCTCATGACCAA
>JAZFPY010000109.1:0-3830 GCA_036444875.1 Woeseiaceae bacterium
AAGAAAGGCAAGTCTCATGACAGCTACGCGTTTTTCATCGAAGAGAAAAAACATATCGCCGAAAGGTTGGGCATGGAGCTCATCAAGATAGAAAGAACAAAATACAGTGCTCTGAACCCTGCCCGATCGAATTTCGTCAACATATATCAGTATCTTATCGGTAACACTGACTTCTCGTTGATCGCCGGGCCTGACGAGACCGACTGCTGCCACAATGCAGTCATTTACCAAAAAGATACCGACCCTTACACATCGATTCCTTATGATTTTGACCATGCCGGAATCGTCGATGCGCCATACGCCGAACCCAATCCGAAGTTCAAGATTAGCAGCGTTAAAAAGCGCGTGTACCGTGGTCGTTGCGCCAATAATGCGCATCTCGATTCGACGTTGCAGCAATTCCTCGCCAAGCGCGAAGACATCACGCAGTTGATCGAAGGGCTGGAGGGATTTGACGCCAGATCGATCAAGACGGTGCTGGCATACGTCGACGGCTTCTACAAGGATATATCCGACCCGAAATCAGTCCAGAAAAAGTTCGTCAAGAAGTGCTCGTAGCCTGGACCGGGCAGCCTGCTGCGGAGCCCGGCCTGATCCACTGAGCCTAATCCACGGAGCCCTGGGTCAACCAGTCCGCAATGATTTGTGACACCCGCGGATGTATGTAGTATCCGGCGGAGCTGTGAGGATTTGATTTTCCATAGCGAACCGTCAAATTGTAAATCTGATAGTCCCGGATGCTGCTGACCAGTTTTTCCTTCATCATTGTCTTGAAATCATCCGCCAGCGTATTGTCGTGGCAAGCATAATCATCTTCTGCGGAGAGGTTGTGCCATGACAAGACGATTCGTGGATATCGTTTAGCCGCTTTTTCCTTTGCGCCGAGCAATTTTTTGCGAACGGCAGAATCACCGAGTGGGGCGCCAAGAGTCAGCCAGACGTCAAGCTTCCGCTCCGCATACTGCGCCGATATTTCCGGGTCGTGTGACAATTCCCAGATGACGTCGTAGGCAACGATGCAGCCCGTGCCGTGCGAAATCAGCATGACCTGTTCGCCCCTGTCCATTGCCGCACACAAGGTCGTTCTGACTCGCTGTCGTACCTGCGCACCGTAATCACTCTTGGAATTCCAGTACGCACCGAGATCTTTGGCAACTTTGGCGATCAGCGGACTTGCTAATCCGACCGCACCCAACACAGGCGCAGCGATGTCCGCAGCAAATTCGCCGATTGCAGATTTGCCGGGAAGTTTGTCGTAACGCTGGATGCCGAATTTTTTTCTCTTGTCGATTTGCCGCAGCATATGCAATGCGTTGCGCCGATCGCCAATATCAAGTCGCTCGTCGTAGTGCCCGCCCTGTTCGATCAGAAAGGCGTTTGTGAGGTCGCCGTAATAGGCGAGCTCCTTGATCAGGCTACGATAGTCATCAAGCAGCTCCGGATAATCTCTCTCCACACCGGCCGCCAGCGCTGTATCAACCAGATCCAGCAAATCCTTGCCCGACGGCTTGAAATCGCGGCCATGGACGATGACAAGACTGCGACCGGATGTTCCGCTTTTGTAGGTGTGACTACTCATCTTTGTTGATCCGTGGTTTATTATGACCCGGCGTATAGACGCTGAGTCTTGCTTTCTTTTTTCCACCCTCATCGGCGATCAGCAATCTACCGTCCCGGGTTATCTCGATCCCCTCTGCCTGCCGGTGACGGTCCGCTAACGGCAGAATTATAGCGTTAATCAGCTAGCCATTCGGATTCATTTCAATAATCGCGCGTTGCCGCGACGCGATCACATATAAATTTGCCGTTCCCGGATCGACCGCGATACCAGAGGGATTGATGTGCTTCTGGTCCAGCTTAGCCACGATATCGTCCTCAGGAATCGTGATTTCGCGTTCGCGGAGAACCTTGCCGGTCGACGGCGACCAGACGAAGACAGATAATTTACCGCCTTTGCCCTTCACCTTGCTTTTCTTGCAGGCTAAAAGCAGTGTGTCCGATTGCCTGTCCTGTGCGAGCCCTTCAATCTCACAGAGCTTGCCCAGGCCGGTCTTGTAGGACTTGTACTGCATTCTGTCGCCGTCATTGCCTTCCGCGGTCGCATATATCCGGCCCTTACTGGTCACGAGATAGAACACATCGTTCAGAATGGCGATTCCCTCGAAGTCACCGTGTACCGTCGGGTTTCCCAGACTGAACGCCTTGACGATTTCGCCTTGCTGGTAGTCAAGCTCGTAGACAATCGCCTTTTCGTCAGTGACTGTGAATAAACGATCATCCGGCGTCAGCGCCAGGCCGGAAATTTCTTTGAGTTTCTTGGGCAACTTCCATTGTTGCAACGATTCCGAATCGAGGGGAAATCCGTTCAACCCCTGGCCGCTCACCGAATCGGACGCCTGCGAACAAGCCGTCATCAAGCTCAGAAAAATTATTGCAAAGAAACGTGCGAGCTCTACCCTTCGAGAAACCACTAAGTCTGCATCCCGGCAGCCTGTCCGCGTAAACTTCGCGTAGCGAAAAGGTGGGAGAGCGATTGCCCGGCCTGGGTCCTAATAATCATCCTCAGCGCGGTCTCGCCGGGTCAACATGGAGAAGAATGTGCCGGACAGTGTTTTTCCATATTCCAGCTTCCAGATGATCATGTTTGAGTAAACGAATGCCATCGAAATGACCATCGCAACGCCCAACGCACCGATCCCGGAACCGAGACCGATGCTGATCGCCGCAAATATGTACATCGCCTGCGATGGCTGGTCGAGTGTAAACCGGAATCGCACCGCCGCCACGATACCGGCGAGACTGAACGCAAGAGCAAGGCTGTTCATGACGATCATCGATATGCCGGTTACCACGATCGGCATAATGATGATCGTCTGCACGAAAGACTGACTGACTTCCTTGCTGCGGCTTGTGATGAAATACACCCACGATACGGGAATGATCAGTATCCCTGCGCCCAGGCTGGCGAATGCCAGTCTGAATGCTGCAGCGGGCGCGAGGATTGTTTCCTCGGCACTTGAATAGATGGGTTCGAATCCGCCGTTGCCGACATCGACGAGCGCGCCAATGCCGCCGATCGGAAAGAAGTCCTGGATTGCCGGAAATTTCCTGAGGAGGAACACCATCAGCCCCGCCCAGAACGCGTAGTACAGCGTAATCACCGTCATCGGTATCAGGAAACTAGCTGCTTTTCTCATCACTCCACCCCAAGTGAGTACGTGTCTTGTCGAGTTCAACCCGAAGATACCCCTGTGCCGCCAATATCGCCACATTCCCTGGAGAAATGTCTGGTGTTAGGCTATGCACCGCAAAATCGGCGACAGGACACTTATGACCCAATCAGTGCAACTACTCGGTATCAGCAACGCCATTGTCGACGTGCTCGCGCATGTCGACGAAAATTTCCTCAAGTTGATTGGCGCACCTCTTGGGTCAATGACCTTGATAGACGAGGCGCGCGCGCATGAGATTTACGACATGATGGGCCCCACCACGGAAATGTCAGGCGGCTCAGTTGCGAACACCATCGCGGGGTTTGCGATTCTGGGCGGGTCGGCATCCTATATCGGCCGTGTCCAGAACGATCAGCTCGGAGAAATTTTCGTTCATGACATGCGCTCGCTAGGTGTCGACGTCAGGACTTTGCCTGTCGCGGACGGCGCGCCGACAGCACGAAGCCATATCCTGATCGACCCTGACGGCCAGCGAACGATGCAGACGTATCTCGGCGCCTGCACCGAACTCGGTGTTTCCGATGTAACTGAGGAAACAGTCGGCACTCCAAAGGTCATCCTGCTCGAGGGCTACGTCTGGGACATACCGGAAGGCCC
>JAZFPY010000110.1:0-5837 GCA_036444875.1 Woeseiaceae bacterium
CATCACTCGTGCGACTCGATATTTTGATAAATCAGGAGCGCGTTGACGCGTTATCGATTATTGTGCACCGGGAAAACGCGCAAACCAGAGGACGTAAGCTCGTGGAAAAAATGCGCGAGTTGATTCCGCGGCAGATGTTCGATGTCGCTATTCAGGCGGCGATTGGCAGACAGATAATCGCGCGAAGCACTGTCAAGGCATTGCGGAAAAACGTCACGGCGAAATGCTACGGGGGTGATATCACCCGGAAGCGAAAGTTATTGGAGAAACAGAAAGCCGGGAAAAAGAGGATGAAACAAATTGGATCCGTTGAAATTCCACAGGAGGCATTTCTTGCGGTATTGCGTGTTGAAAAGTGAGAACAAATCTTGAGTATTAACCTTGCATTGATCTTGACATTGTTGACGGCGTTTACTGGCGCAGTGGTCGCGTACGATAAATTTTACTTGCGAAAACGCACTGCCGATTCTGGAGGACAAACGAATGCCGCCCTCAATACCATAGTCGATTATTCACGCTCGTTCTTTCCGGTGCTGCTGTTCGTTCTTGTAATAAGATCGTTTATTTTCGAGCCGTTTCGGATTCCTTCCGGATCGATGATGCCGACTCTGCTACAGGGCGATTATATTTTCGTCAAGAAATATTCTTTCGGCCTTCGTCTCCCGGTGCTCGACAAAAAGATCATTGAAACCGGCGAACCGGAAAGAGGCGACGTCGTTGTATTTCGCCTGCCATCCGAACCCAGCATTAACTACATCAAGCGCGTGATTGGACTGCCGGGCGACGAAATAGTCTACGAAAAGCACCGTCTGACCGTAAACGGCGAACTCATCGCAGTCACGAGAGACGCAGATCCTCCGAGCGCGTCAGCGGCCGCCAGGTACATCGAGCAACTCGGTGACCGGCAGCACGCGATTCTTGTCACCGATCCCCGCAACGCCATGCGCGATGGCAAGTTTACGGTTCCGGATGGCCACTATTTCATGATGGGGGATAATCGCGATAACAGCCGCGACAGCCGTTTCATCGGTGCGATTCCGGAGACCCACCTGGTTGGCGAAGCCGTGCGTATCTGGATGCACATGGATGGGCTTGAATGGCCGGAGTGGACGCGGATCGGCACGAAGATAGAATAATGAGGTGTCAGTCACTGATTTCGCGGTTAGAATTGCGCTAGCCTTGGCCGGAGCAAAGTGGAGTAGCTGTATGTTTAGCTCGGATAATTGCGGTCAAATACGCCGTTTTCGACATCCAACGCCGATGAAGCGGACTCAGGCGCGCCAGGCCGGCATCACCACGGTGGGTTTCCTGATTCTGGCCGTCTTTATCGGACTGTTCGCGTTCGCAGGAATGCGCCTTTCGCCGGTCTATCTTAATTACATGAAAGTCGCGGGCGTTCTTGATGGCGTATTCAAGGAGTTTGACAGTCAGAATCCGTCGCGCGCGTCGCTTCAGAAGTCAATAAGGCGGCGATTCGATGTCGAGAGCGTCTCTGTCATCACTGCCAGAGACATCAAAATAGTCAACGAAAGCGGTGGGTTCCGGATCGAGGCAGTGTACGATCACATGGCGCCGTTTATCGGCAATGTTTCTTTTTCGGTACATTTCGACAAGAAAGTGTTGGTGCGCCGCTAAGGGAGAAGCGTGTCATCTCCTCCCGGTACAGACTCGCCGGACAGAAAAGCCGGCCGAAGATCCGGTATAACGAGCCAAAGAAATGAGCGATCCCTTTGGATAAGACAGCGACCTGGCTGAAGAAGTCGCTGGATTACAAATTTCAAAATAGTCAGCTCCTGGAACAGGCGCTCACTCATCGTAGCGCTCCCGGCATCAACAACGAACGACTGGAATACCTGGGCGATGCGGTTCTCGATTTCGTCATTTCGGAGGCCGTCTATCTGCAGCGTCCCGATGCGCCAGAAGGCGTCCTCAGTCGATTGCGATCCTCGCTTGTCAAAGACACCACGCTTGCAGAATTATCAACCGATCTCGGCTTTGGTGAGCACCTGATCCTTGGCCCGGGCGAGAAGAAAAGCGGCGGGCACAGACGCGCGTCAATTCTTGCGGACGCATTGGAAGCGATCTTTGGAGCGGTTTACCTGGATTCGGGTTTCGATGAAGCGCGACGGATTATCCACAATGCGTTTGCAGGGCGTCTTGTCGAGATTCCCGATTCTGCCGAGCTCAGGGATCCGAAGACGCGTCTTCAGGAGCTCGTGCAGTCGAGAAAAATTGCGTTGCCGGACTACCGGGTTGAGAAAATAGACGGCAAGGCCCATAAACAGACCTTCAGCGTTCGGTGCACTATCGCGGAACTCGACGCGAGCACGACCGGGCAGGGCACGACGCGAAGGGATGCGGAGCAGGAATCAGCTCAACACATGCTAACGTTACTTGAAAAGGCGGATTAGTCGGTGCCGGAACGAATCATTCGTTGTGGGTTCGTTGCCGTCGTCGGGCGTCCCAACGTCGGCAAATCAACCTTGATCAACGCAATCCTCGGCAGCAAAGTCAGCATCGTTACGCCGAAGCCACAAACGACGCGACACCGAATTCTTGCGGTGTATACGAGGAACGACAGTCAGATTATTTTTGTCGATACACCGGGGCTGCATCGCGGTGCAGCCAAGACGATAAACCGTATGATGAACCGTGCGGCGACCAGCGCGCTTGCCGACGCCGATCTCATCTTGTTTGTCAGCGAAGCAAACCGGTGGACGGTCGAGGATCAGGATGTGCTTGACAGACTGAAAAAAACCCCGGTTCCCGCAATCGCATTGCTTAACAAAATCGACAAGGTGCACCCGAAGGAAGAACTGTTAGCGGTTTTGTCAGCAATGTCTGAGCGCCATACTTTCGACGAGGTGTTACCGATTTCGGCGAAACTGAACGACAATCTCGACAGGCTGGTTGAGCTGATTCCGGCCTACCTACCCGAATCGCCGGCCTTGTATCCTGAGGAGATGATCACCGATCGCAGTGAATCGTTTCAGATTGCTGAGCTCATTCGCGAAAAACTGACCCTGTTGCTGCGTCAGGAAGTACCGTATGGTCTTACCGTAGAGATCGAACAAATGAAAAAGGAGCCGGGGGGCGTCGGCATCAACGCGATAATATGGGTCGAACGTGACAGCCAGAAAGGAATCGTGGTCGGCAAGGGAGGCAATGTTCTCAAGAAAGTAGGACGCTCGGCCCGGCTCGAGCTCAAGGAGCGACTGGGCGTGCCGGTTCATCTGGAACTCTGGGTCAAGGTCAAGGATAGCTGGGCAGACAGCGAGAAGGAGCTCCTGCGACTGGGCTACGAATAGCATGCAAGCCAGCAAACGCGTACAGGGCGAACCGGCCTTTCTCCTGCATCACCGGCCGTTCCGGGACACGAGCCGGATTTTAGACATCATCAGTCCCAATCACGGGCGCCTGGCACTGGTTGCCCGCGGCAGCCGCGCCGCGAAATCCCGCCTGCGCGGCATTCTCCGGCCGTTCCTGCCCCTGCGGCTTTCCTGGGTGATCCGCTCCGAACTCGGCACCCTGACCGGCGCGGAGATGAACGGTGCGCCGATATCATTGAGTGGCGATGCCCTTATGTCCGGGTATTACATCAATGAGCTCTTGCTCAAGCTTTTGCACCGGCACGATCCCCAACCGGAAATCTTTACTGCCTACATGAATACCGTCGAAAACCTCGCAGCATCGACCGACGTTGCCATGCCGCTGCGTCATTTCGAGATGGAATTACTTCGCTTGCTTGGTTATGCGCTGAATCTCGAACATGATACCGAGATGCGCGAACCGCTTCGCTCCGATACGATGTATGAATACCGTGTCGAGCAGGGCCCGGTGCCCGTCGGCGACCGTAAAGGGCCGATGGTGTTTTCCGGTCAGGAACTTACGGCCGTCAGAAACGAGGAATTTGAGCTGCCTGAGGTACTGAACTGCGCAGGCCGGCTTCTGCGTGAAGTTATTTCCTTTCATCTGGGCGGGAAAGAACTCAAGAGCCGCAAAGTGCTCCTGGAATTACGGCGGGCAGGCGATATGCATTCGCCGTAGAATTGCAAGACGATTTAGCGAGAACACAAGACTTGGACAAGGGCAACGCACTACATCTGGGTGTCAACATAGACCACGTTGCGACGCTTCGGCAGGCGCGTGGCACCACTTATCCGGATCCGGTAAGTGCCGCGCTGATCGCCGAGAAATCCGGTGCCGACAGCATCACGCTGCACCTGAGGGAAGACCGCCGGCACATTCAGGATCGGGACCTTTATGCGTTACAGGAAGCCATGCAGACCCGGATGAACCTCGAGATGGCAGTGACTGAAGAAATGTTGCGCGTAGCAATGGACGTAGCACCGGGTGATTGCTGTCTTGTGCCCGAGAAGAGAGAGGAACTGACCACCGAAGGCGGTCTCGACGTGGCCGGTCAGCTGGAAAAAATCGCCGATGCGTGTGCCCGCCTCGCCGATCAGGGCATTCGTGTTTCACTTTTTATCGACCCCGACGCGCGGCAGCTGGAGGCGGCGGTACAGGCCGGGGCGGCGGTGGTGGAGCTGCATACCGGAACTTACGCCGACACCGACGGTGCAGAGCAACAGGATGAGCTCGAGCGTGTGGTATCAGCTGCATCTCATGCACAGCAAATCGGCTTGATCGTCCATGCAGGCCATGGCCTGCATTATGAAAACGTCTCGGCGGTTGCCTGTATTCCCGAGATCGTCGAACTCAACATCGGCCACGCAATCATTGCGCAATCGGTTTTTGACGGCATCAGCGTGGCCGTCGGCAGGATGAAACAATTGATGAACGAGGCGAGAGCTTCATGATTTTCGGTGTCGGCACCGACGTCGTCGAGCTTTCCCGCATACAGGCAACCTACGATCGATTCGGCGATCATTTTGTCGATCGCTTGTTAATGGACGAAGAACGCAAGCTTTTTGAACTCAACAAGTGGCCAGTGCGTTTTCTCGCCATGCGTTTTGCGGCTAAAGAGGCGACGGTCAAGGCGATGGGCACCGGTTTCCGGCACGGCATGTGGCTGCGCGACGTCGGCATTGTCAATAATGACTGGGGCCGACCCCTGGTTATCTTTTCGGAACGGGGCCGGGGAGTCTGCGAGCGTCTCGGCATCGCCGCGAGCCATGTCAGTCTGACGGACGACGCCGGGCTGATAGTTGCCTTCGCGGTCGTTGAGAAAACCTGAACCACGATGAACTGTTTTGCTTTCGACATTGAAACGATCCCGGACGTCGAGTTCGGCCGGCGAATGTGGAATCTCGAAGATCTTTCTGACGAAGATGTGGCGACGGCAATGAGCTTCATGCAACAGCAAAAGACGGGCAGCGATTTCCTGCCATTACATCAACACAAAGTCGTTGCGATCTCTGTTGCACTCAGAACGGGAGACAGTTTCAAAATCTGGAGCCTGGGTGACGCGGGCTCGGACGAGGCTGACCTGGTGCGCCGCTTTTATGATGGCATCGACCGTTACTCGCCGGACCTTGTTTCCTGGAACGGCTCAGGCTTCGATCTGCCTGTGCTGCACTACAGGGCGCTCAAGAACAATATTCAGGCGCCCCGGTATTGGGAGACCGGGGACGGCGACAGGAGCTTTCGCTATAACAACTATCTCAATCGATATCATTGGCGGCACATTGACCTGATGGAAGTCTTGTCAGCATTTCAGGGGCGAGGCCGGGCCAGCCTCGATCAGGCAGCTGTGTTGCTCGGCTTTCCCGGCAAGCTGGGGATGAGCGGGGACAAGGTTTGGCCGACCTGGCTCGACGGCGGCATCGACAAAATACGCAATTATTGTGAAACAGATGTCCTGAATACTTACCTGA
>JAZFPY010000111.1:0-2170 GCA_036444875.1 Woeseiaceae bacterium
ATTCTGAAACATGCCTTGAAGCTGGCTCGTCATCTCTTCCATTCCCGGCGGCGCCATTATTTCGACACCCATCGCCATTGCCTGAATGTCGATCTCTATTTCCTTGTCGTCGAGCTTGCCCTCACGAAGCATCTTGCGGAACTTCTGTCGAGTGTCGCTGTTGTCATGTGCATCGTTACCTTCGGCGGTAAATCCAACGCTGCTAGCGGGTCTCGGTAACAGGGCATCGAGAACTCTGTCCTCGGCAGCGTCCTCGGCACGGTGGCTTACTCTGGCCATCGCTTCTTCGCGCGTCAGCTTGACCGAAACATCCATGAGATCGCGGATGATGCTGTCGACCTCGCGGCCGACATAGCCGACCTCAGTAAACTTGGTCGCTTCTACTTTGATAAATGGGGCTTTCGCGAGTTTCGCGAGCCGCCGGGATATCTCTGTTTTACCGACGCCGGTCGGGCCAATCATCAGAATATTCTTGGGCGTTATTTCACTGCGCAGCGGTTCGTCCACCAGCACGCGGCGCCAGCGGTTTCTGAGAGCGATAGCGACTGCGCGTTTGGCCTCGTCCTGGCCAACGATGTGTTTGTCCAGTTCCTGGACGATTTCTCTGGGGGTCATTTGTGACATTCGGTTCTTACCAATTGGGGCCGGCGGCTATCGGTTCATGATTTTGCGGGCAGTTCCTCGATTTCGATGTTGTGGTTCGTGAAAACGCAGATATCGCCCGCGATTTTCAGCGACTCCTCGACAATGCTGCGGGCATCGAGCTTGGTGTGTTGTAAAAGGGCAAGCGCTGCTGCCTGTGCGTATGGCCCGCCGGAGCCGATCGCCATGAGATCGTGTTCGGGCTCGATCACGTCACCGATGCCGGAGACGATGAACGAGTTCTCCTTGTCCGCGACGCAGAGAAGTGCCTCGAGGCGCCGCAGCCTGCGGTCGGTACGCCAGTCCTTGGCGAGCTCGATGGCCGCCCGTGTGAGATTTCCGTACTGCTCCAGTTTGCTCTCGAAGAGTTCAAACAGCGTGAAGGCATCGGCCGTGCCGCCGGCGAATCCAGCAATGATCCGGCCGCCCGCGAGCTGGCGTACCTTACGGGCATTACCTTTCATGATGGTGTTGCCCATGCTGACCTGGCCGTCGCCGCCAACGGCTACGGCACCGTCACGGCGCACTGAGACGATTGTTGTCCCTCGAAACTGTTCCATTGTCAATTATCCTACCTGTTGGATCGCCCGTCAGGACGGGCTCCTACGATGCGTCAACTGGTATCTGTTGGAGCCCGTCCTGACGGGCGATTTAATAAATATCAGGCTTTGTCGTCTGCCTTTCTTCGCGCCCGTGGATGAGTCTTGTCGTATATCTGGGCAAGGTGCTGGAAGTCAAGGTGCGTATATACCTGGGTCGTGCCTATATTTGCGTGGCCCAGCAGCTCCTGGACACCGCGCAGATCGTGGCTCGATTCAAGCAGATGCGTGGCGAAGGAGTGCCGGAACAGGTGCGGATAAACCCGCACATCGATGCCCTGCCGTCGTGCCCAGTAGCTGACCCGGGACTGTACCGAGCGGCCGCTCAGGCGATTTCCCTGCTTGCTGACAAACAAGGCCCTTTCTTCGCCCGGGGCAAACTGCTCGCGCAGTTTGAGCCAATCGGATACGGCGCGGCGCGCATGACGTCCTACCGGGACAATCCTGTCTTTGCTGCCTTTGCCGGTGACGCGAACTGTCTGGTCCGCGAGATCGACATCGCCGAGATCGAGGCCGGTCAGTTCGGCAAGCCTGAGACCGGATGAATACAGGAGCTCCAGAATTGCACGGTCGCGAGCGACGATCGGCCCGTCTCCCGTAATCTGCACAAGCTTTGCCATTTGATCGACGTCCAGGTTCCCGGGCAGGCGTTTGGCTGCTTTCGGTGCGCTGACCGCAACCACGGGGTTCTTTTTTACGTGCTTTTCACGGCTTAGGTACCGGTAAAAAGTACGTGCCGCCGACAAGCGACGTTGAATGCTGCGCGCGCTCAGTCCTTTGCGGTAACAAGCGGCAGCAAACGAACGGACGTGCTCATTATCGAGATTATTCCAGCCGGACAGGTCATATTGATCGCAATACTCAGCAAGGGCTTTGAGATCTCGTCGATAGTGTTTGCAGGTCAGGCCGGACAAGCGGCGCTCGAACTC
>JAZFPY010000112.1:0-6221 GCA_036444875.1 Woeseiaceae bacterium
GTAAGCAGGCCAGACCCGAATACGATCGCGTTGGGCGGTGTTGCAACCGGCAACATGAACGCACAGCTCGCCGCGAGCGTTACGGGAACAAGGAGCAGGATCGGATCATAGCCCGCCTCCAGCGCGATCGCTCCAACCACAGGCATGAAAGTTGCCGTCGTTGCGATGTTGCTCGTCAGTTCGGTCAGGAAAATAATCATCGTCGCGACGATAAGGACGAGTATGGCGATCGGCAGCATACCGACGTCGTGCAGGCTGCCGCCAAGCCATGTCGCCAGCCCGGTTCGGGAAACCGCCGCGGCGAGCGTCAGGCCGCCACCGAACAACAATAGAATGGCCCATGGCAGCTTTTCTATGTGTTTCCAGCGAATCAGCATCGGGTCTTCCTGGTCACCGCTCGGCATCAGGAACAATGCAATCGCTCCGGCCATGGCGATGCCGGAGTCGTCCAGCGCTTCGAGGCCGGGAAATTTCGTGAGTAAAGGCCGAAAAATCCAGGTAAGGGCCAGGGCGACGAAGATAATACTGACCCGCTTTTCCGGAACCGTAATCGGCCCCATATCATCCTTCATCTGCCTGAGCACTGCCCGGCCTTCGTGAGAGTTCTTGAAATTCACCTTGAATACCAATCGGGTCAGCGTAAGCCATGCAAGCGGCAACATAACCGCGCTCAACGGCAGACCCACCATCATCCAACTGGTGAAATCGATCTCAGTTCCATAGTTCTCCAGCATGAAGGCTGCCATCATCGCGTTTGGCGCAGTGCCGACGAGCGTGGACATTCCCCCAATAGTCGCTGCGTATGCAACGCCGAGCAGCAGTGCATATTGAAAATCCTTTTTCTCCCGTTCAGTTAGGCCTTCCACGGAACGGTGAATGACGGACACAATCGATACCGAGATCGGCAACAGCATCATCGTGGTGGACGTATTCATCACCCACATACTGAGCAGGGCACTGGCGAGCATGAAGCCACCGATCAGCGACGCACCGTTGTCACCGGCAAACTGCAGAACATTTAGCGCGATGCGCCGAGGCAGGTTCCAGCGTTGCATTGCAAGCGCCACCATGAAACCGCCGAGGAAAAGAAAAATGACCTTATTGGCGAAGGGTGCGGCCGTGTCGTGAATACTCGCGATGCCCAGTATCGGAAAAAACACCAGGGGCAATAGCGCGGTGACGGCGATTGGCACGGCTTCCGTCGCCCACCAAACCGCCATCAGTACGCCCATTGCGGCCGTGCGCCAGGCAGCATCAGTCAAAGCATCGGGCGGACCTGCGATCAATATCAGAATTGCGGCGGCCGGGCCCAGCCATAGCCCGATTTGTTGATGCCTCGCGCGCCCATTGCCGATGTTTGTTGCCGTCACTCAGGTGTCCTTGCTAATGCAATAAATCACTTACTCTATGCCAAGTTCAGCGTCACGCCTACATCTTGTACTCAACTCGCCTTCAGACACAAGATGTAGTAGCATTCCGGCCGTACCAAATCGGTACGCACGGAGATGAGGTGTAACAACAGGCAGTATTGGCGGAGCAGCCATGCCGGAAGCATGAATCGGCTTTTGGGCCTTGCGATACCTCTCATTGCGGAGCCCATTTTGACGCGTCTGGCGCCTGTGCCAGCCCTTGCCAGCCGATACAGCAATCCGCAGATATCGAGAAAGGGCAGGCAGGATTAAATCGTAACATTGATGTTTGGATGATTCGTACGCTTGTTCTATCCAGGCCTGATGCACCTTTTGCTTAATATGCCGCCCAGTTTCTGGGCGGCTTTTTTCTTCGGATAACAAGCAAACACCTTGCCCGATGTTTCGAAGCTACTTACATCTCGGACTTCATCTTCTGGTTCCGGCTGCGGTCGCAGCAATTTTCTTTCGCCAAAAATTTCTTTCTGCATGGATTGCGATGACTGCAACGATGCTGGTCGACCTTGATCATTTACTGGCAGACCCGGTGTATGATGCGGGGCGATGCAGCATCGGGTTTCATCCGCTGCACCAGTATCCGGCAATTGCCGCTTATGGAATACTTCTGGTCTGGCCGAGGCTGCGACTCGTGGCAATTGGATTGTTAACTCACATGGCCTTGGATGGTGTGGACTGTGTCTGGATGCAATATGAGAATTAACTGCCCGCGGCTGTTTCGACCCGTTTTGCTGATCTTTTTGCTGACGGGCTGTGCGTCCGGTCCGCCGGTCGTGCCATATCTGGCATACATTCAGGCCGACGAGTTACCGGATATTTTCGTTGCGGGCCTGCCCGGCGTCAGGGCAAAGCAGTTCGCGGGCGACCGTGAGACCAGGCGCTCGAGTATTCGTCTTTTGTTGCCGGCCGACTGGCAAGGCACCACCGGCGCATCTCCCGGCAAGTCAGTCGAAATGTTTGTGATCGCCGGTGAAATCACGCTCGGTAGCATGGCCCTGAAACGGGGCAGCTATGCCTATATTCCGCCTGGGTTTACGGGATCGAACTTCCGTACGAAGGCCGGTGCGATCGTGCTTTATTTTCTCGATGACGCGAATCCCGCAGCAGTCATTCAAACGCCGCTTATTCTGGACAGTGTTCTCGTCGATTGGCAGCCCGTGTCCGAGGACCCGGAGGACTTTGGTCTCTCGGTGAAGGAGTTACGTCTGGATCCCGGGAGCGGTGCACAGACCTTGCTGCTTCGAATCGATCCCGGTGCGACGCAAGGATGGCGTAAATCATCGACGGTTGAGGAAGGTTACCTGTTGTCCGGCGATTACCGGCATAGCGAATGCATCAACGGGGAAGTTGCGACGGGCGACTATGCGCCGGGCGGATATTTTCAGCGGCCGTCCGGTGCGGTGAACGGAGGGCCGGAAGCAGCGGCCACGTCGTCTGCAATTTGGTTCTTGCGCCGAATGGGGAAAGGTACGGTCGAATCCCTGCCAGCTTGCGTTGCGGAAGTGCCAGATACTGAGTGAGTTGCCAGCGTTACGGGCGATGCCTTATTTATTGATTACTTTGGTAATCCTTCGCCCGAGCTTCATTATTTTCTGCAAAGTGGGAGTCGGTATCTCCTGAATCTGTTCATACCAGTCGCTTATCGTCTCGAAGAAGTTCAACATGTTCGTGATACGTTCTTTGGTCACTTTGTCTGTTTGTTTCTCCTTTTCGACCTCCATCGCGCATTTTTGCAGCATTGACAAGGTTGGATTGAGTTCCCGTTGCTTGCGCTGGGCGATAATGACGCGAAATAACTCCCAGACGTCGTCACCCAGCGACTCGAAATAATCGCGCCGGTCTCCCAGAATGTGGGTCATCTTGACGAGCCCGTAGCTTTGTAATTCGCGAATACTGGTGCTGACATTGGATCGTGCGACGGACAGGAGATCGACGATTTCATCCGCATGGAGCGGTTTCGGTGACAGGTAAAGCAATGCCTGTATCTGTGCGACGGTACGATTGGTGCCCCACCGTGTGCCCATCTCGCCCCAATGCAAAACATACTTCTGAACGGCCGGTGACAGATTCATTGTCTTCACTCATTTCTGTTGAAACTGAAATTTAGAAACTTGATGACCCCAGGTCAAGGAAATACAGGCCAATTGGTGAGCGGTGCGGGCTTCAGGGCTTATTGCATATCAATGCGGCGCGACGGGGTGCAGGCCAGCCCTCGATGGTCCGGGTCGGATCTGCGGGATCTAATGCTTCCGCCAGCGATTCAAACGGCATCCACTCCGTGGCTCTTTGCTCTTCGGTCGTTGTTCGAGAGATATCGATGAGCCGGATGTTGTCGAAGCCCGCAGCTTTCAGCCAGGACTCGAGTTGCGGCAAAGTGGGCAGAAGCCAGATATTGCGCATCCGCGCGTATCGGTTTTCCGGCTTTCGGGTGGTTGCTTCGGTCCCGGGAAGAATCAGCGTCTCGAGAACCAGTTCGCCGCCTGGTCTTAGTGATGACTTGAGCTCCGTGAGATGCTCTTCGGGACATCTCTGGTGATAGAGCACGCCCATCGAAAATGCGGTGTCGAATGCGTTCGAGCCGCCTGGCAGCTCGTGCAGCCGGACTGGCAGTACATAGACTGGCTCGGCCCGCATAAAGTGGCAAATGGCCAGAAACTGTATGACATAGAGCAAAGTCGGATCGATGCCTATGACAAGCTTCGCGCCCATGCCGCGCATTCGCAAAGCGTAGTAACCGTTGCCACAACCGACGTCGAGTACAGAGCGGCCGTCGAGTGGGGCAATCGAACCCTTTATGCGATCCCATTTCAGATCGGAACGCCATTCTGCATCGATGTACACGCCGCACAGGCTAAACGGACCCTTGCGCCATGGCTTTAGACGCAGCAGAGAATCCCTTATCCGGCTTTCGGATGTGCCGCCAACTCGGGGGACCGTGACCGCTCGCTCGCTCAGATCGGCCGGCAGTTTCTCGATCACAGGTAAATCAGACATAACGGCCTGCCACTCCCCGAGCTTGCCGTGCGCCGAATCGGAGAATTTCTCTGTGAGTATTCCCATTAGCTCATCGCGCCAGGATGGCAGGCCGATGCCTGCCAGGTCAGCGAACAGCGACTCGTAGTTCAGCATCGCTTACTTGATGGCTACCACGGAAATGAAATTGAAATAGCGCAGCCAAACACCGATATGGCTGAAGCCCGCATTTTTCAATCGTGCCTCATGCGCGGCCAGACTCTCGGGCATCAGGACATTCTCGATCGCTTCTCTCTTGCGGCTGATCTCCGAATCACTGTATGCGTTTCGCTTTTTTTGTTCGCGGTGCAGATCGACGAGTAATTCTTCTATTTCCCTGTTGTCGTCCACGACCTTCTCGGACAGCACAAAAATGCCGCCTGCGTTTATGCCCGCACAAACTCTCGTGATCATGTCGTCTCGATCGGCGATCGGCAGAAACTGCAATGTGTAATTCATCACAACCATGGAGGCATTCTCAATGTCGGCTTCGCGCACGTCACCCACAATTACGTCGACAGGAACCAAAGCGTCATCCGCGGCGATTATCTTCCGACACCTGCGAATCATCGCGGGCGAGCTGTCGATCGCCTGAATACGGCACCCGGGCCCGGGGATGTTGTGTCTCATCGCGATGGTGGCGGCACCCAATGAGCAGCCGAGGTCAAAGCATTGCGTTTCCGGCCGGACATATCGTCGGGCGAGCGCAGCGATGGTGAGGATCGATGTCGCGTAACCCGGAATCGAGCGCTGCAGCATATCGGGAAAAACCTCGGCGACGGCCTCGTTGAACTCAAAAGGCCCTGAAGCGGCGTCCTCAGAAGCGAAAATCCTGTCTTCGGCCATACCCGTGTCTCTCACAAAAGGGCTGGCATTGTAGTCGTGCCGGCCCCGCAGCGCACCGGGAGCGCAGCACGACACCGCGGTATGTTAAGAGCTCGGCGTGCGTATCCCGATCAAATAACCGAAATTAGCAACAATAGTCAGTAGATCGCTGCAAATTCGGACATATCGGAGAATCCAGGGAAACCCGATCCCCTCCCTTGCTGTCGTCGGTCGTTGTGGGACAATCGCGGCAGTTTTTTAGGATACGGTCACAACACGGCATGCTCATTGAAAGCCACAGGAAGCTCCACCGGGAACTCGGCATTCCGGCCAACTATGGCGGCGAGCGCAAGCTGCCGTACTATGAGGAAGCAACCGACCTCATCGACGTCGGCCCGAACCTCGTTGGCCGGATACAGCGGCTGGTGCCGGCAGCGGCCGCAAAATGGCAGCAGATGGTGGAAACAGCGGCCGGCAGCGGGGTCCGCTTGCTGATCGTGTCGGGTTTTCGCAGCTACGAGCATCAGGCAGAGCTGATCCGCAAGAAGATTGCAGCAGGCCGGGCGATTGACGACATCCTCAAAGTGAATGCGGCGCCTTGCTACAGCCAGCATCACACCGGCACTGCCATCGATATAGCAACGCCGGGAAGCCGCCCGCTGACTGAGGAATTCGAGACATCGGAGGCGTTTAGGTGGCTCACTGAATATGCTGCGGAGTACGGCTTTTCGATGACTTATCCCCGCGATAACCCGTTCGGGTTCGTCTATGAACCCTGGCATTGGGCACTCTGATTCCCCGCTCCGCGGAACACGGGCAAACCCAACCAGGATTCAGTGGTTTATGTGTTGACAGGCACGCAGGAGGATTAGACAATAGCCGGCTTGTGTCCGCGGAGGGGTACTCAAGCGGTCAACGAGGGCAGACTGTAAATCTGCTGGCTAAGCCTACGTAGGT
>JAZFPY010000113.1:0-2379 GCA_036444875.1 Woeseiaceae bacterium
TGGCACCGAAGAAAAAGTGAGTAACGACAGCTAACCCCGATTTAGTTCAGGGTGATGTCACTACCCGCCTGCAACGGCGATGAGTCGAAACGGCTCGATCGTACGCTGCAAGGCTAATAGATGGAGACAAAATGTCCAAGATGAAGACCAACCGGGGCGCCGCCAAGCGCTTCCGCCGGACGGCTAAGGGCGGCTTTAAGCGGGCCCAGTCCCACCGCAGTCATATTCTCACGAAGAAAAGTTCGAAGCGCAAACGAAAGCTGAGCAAGACCCTGCAGATTGCTGCCAACGACGTGAAGCAGGTGCGTCGCTTGCTTCCTTACAGCTGAGCGGAGATTGAGAAATGGCAAGAGTTAAGAGAGGCGTCGTCGCCAAGGCTCGTCACAAGAAAGTTCTCGACAAAGCCAAGGGATACTATGGTGCTCGAAGCAAAGTTTACCGGGTAGCCAAGCAGGCGGTCATCAAGGCCGGGCAATATGCATATCGTGACCGGCGCCAGCGCAAGCGGCAGTTCCGGGCGCTCTGGATTACACGTATAAATGCGGCTGCACGTATACACGGGTTATCCTACAGCCGTCTGATCAATGGCCTGCACCGTGCGGAAATCGATATTGACCGCAAAGTGCTGGCGGACATCGCAGTACACGATCCTGAAGCATTCGGTGCGATTGCAGCTCAGGCAAAAGCCAGCCTGGCCGACAGCCAGCCCGAATAATCCAGGGTAGGGGACTAGCGACGTGCCTGGGCCCCGGTGACATCCATGCAGGCATTGAGTGAGCTGGTTCAACTGGCGCAATCTGAGATCGATTCCGCTGCCGATCTGAACGCGTTGGACGCGGTCAGGGTTACCTACTTTGGCAAAAAGGGTGCGCTGACAGTCCGTCTGAAGGAACTCAGCCAGCTTCCTGCGGAAGAGCGGCCAGCCGCCGGGCAGGAAATCAATCGTGCCAAGCAGGAAATCCAGCAATCGTACCTTGCAAAGCGGCAGGCGCTCGAGACCGAGGCACTCGCCAGAAAGCTGGTCGATGACGCTGTTGATGTCACGCTTCCCGGGCGTGGTTATGGCCTTGGCGGGAGGCATCCGGTGTCGCGGGCAATGTCCCGGATCGAAAGAATATTTCGTAACGCCGGGTTCGGTGTTCGCTCCGGGCCGGAAATCGAAGACGACTATCATAATTTCACGGCGCTCAATATTCCGGAGAATCACCCGGCGCGAGCAGAGCACGACACGTTTTATTTTCCTGGCGGCATGCTCCTTCGAACACACACGTCGCCGGTGCAGATTCGTTCGATGAAAGAAGAGGGGGTGCCGATTCGGATCATCGCACCCGGACGAGTCTATCGCTGCGATTCCGATCAGACGCATACGCCCATGTTTCATCAGGTTGAAGGGCTGGTTATTGATAGCAACATCAGTTTCGCTAATCTGAAAGCTGTCCTGCATCAGTTCGTGGAGACCTTCTTCGAACGCGATGCGGAGTTGCGTTTCCGGGCATCCTATTTCCCGTTTACTGAGCCATCGGCTGAGGTGGATATTCTCGTGGAGAAAGGCAAGTGGCTCGAGATTCTCGGCTGCGGCATGGTGCATCCCAACGTTCTCAGCAGCGCGGGTGTCGATCCTGAGGAATTTACCGGCTATGCCTTTGGCATGGGGGTCGAGAGACTGGCAATGCTTCGCTACGGCATCAACGATCTTCGCACCTTCTTCGATAATGATCTGCGTTTCCTGCGGCAATTCCATTGAATCGGATTCCTGGACAATGAAGTTTGCAGAGACATGGTTGCGAGAATGGGTTGATCCAAAGCTCGATGCTGAGGAGTTGGGGCAGCAATTGACAATGGCCGGGCACGAAGTCAACAGCATCGAGTCGGAGGGAAAAAAACTGATTGGCGTCGTTATTGCGGAAGTTGTCGGCGTTAATCCGCATCCGAATGCCGACAGGTTGACCGTCTGCCAGGTAACAACTGGAGACGGTGAGCCTGTAGAGGTCGTCTGCGGCGCGCCTAATGTCGTCGTGGGCATGAAGAGCCCACTGGCGGCTCCAGGTGTCCGGCTACCTGATGGTACAAAGCTAAGCCGCTCGAATATTCGTGGCGTCGAATCCAACGGCATGTTGTGTTCAGCAATAGAACTGGGACTCGGTGATGAGGCCGAGGGCATCATCGCGCTGCCTGAGGATGCACCGGTCGGACTCGAGTTGTCGGAATACCTCGAGCTGCCCGACAATATTTTCGACCTTGACCTGACTCCTAACAGGGGTGACTGCTTCAGTGTGCTCGGCATCGCGCGAGACGTCGCCGCGATAACCGGCGCCACTGTGACCATGCCTGACCTGCCGCAGGTATCGGCGACCATCGAAGATTCGTATCCCGTCGAGG
>JAZFPY010000114.1:0-4190 GCA_036444875.1 Woeseiaceae bacterium
TGCCCGGCACCAGGTCCATCTTGACCCGGAATTGAGCAACCGTGAAATTGTGCAATACGTCTTTCGAGCGCAGCCAGAATCGCACCGGCTCGCCGAGGGGAATATGCACGATGGCATCATCGATCAGCACATCATCGCGTCCGTTCGGGTCGTCCGGTTCGATGCCGAACGGGTTTTCAGAGCCAATTAACTTTGCATCGACCGACCCGAATTCGCCATCTCTGCCGGGCAAACGATAACTCCAGTGCCATTGCCGGCCCACAATTTCGATTTCAGTCGCGCCTGGGGGCACCGTTACGAATTTGGCCCAGACAAACAATCCGGGTGTCAGCATTGCGGCGACGCCGATGGTCGTCAGAACGGTAAGCCAGAGCTCCAGTTTTTTGTTTTCCGGTTCGTACTTCGCCGTCAGGCCTTCCCGGTGGCGGTAGCGAATAATCGCGTAGGCCATGAAAAGATTAATGGCAACAAATACAATGCCGGTCACAACAAATGTTATGTCGACCGTGGTGTCGATCATGCCCCAATTTGAGGCGATCGGTGTAAAGGTCCACGGACTGAGGAAGTGAAAAACGAGCGAACCCACTACCAACACAACCAACACAACTGCTATAGGCATACCTTATATATCCTTGATATCGTTACTGCCGCGGATGTTGTATCGCACTGGAATGCGGTCTGCCATCGGTCATTCTGAGTAATCAGCTGGCACGAAATTATTGTAGTCATCGGCCTGGCAATCAGCATCCCCAACATCCAGAGGTGGCTCTCAAGCTCTGTTCCAAGACGTTCAGACTGATTCCAAGGCGGAGAATAGAGGATTCAGTATGTGATTTCCACAGGTTAGACTGCCGTCTCCTGTGTACTCGAGACGGTGAGGGAGCGGTTGAATGATGGAGACGGTTTTCCTCTTTTGCACCGATGCCAGTGCAGGGCCCGACGGAAAACTCAATATTCACGGCGTCTTCAATGACCTCCGCGCTCCTGATTTTCCGGCCCGTCAGGATCAAATGGTCCTTGCCGGGATCGTCGAATGGGATCGGCATGAGCAGGGCCGGATACCGTTCAGGATAGATTTGATCGATCCTGAGGGCATGTCGATATTCACGATCGAAGGCCACACCGATGTAGAGCCGCAGCCGCAGTCAGGGGCACCTGCCAGGACTCAGTTCGTTCTGCCGTTGAAGAATGTCATGTTTCCGGTACCGGGGCGCTATCAGATCCGCATGGATTTCGACGGCCACAAAACGACCGGGCCATCCATGTACCTGCTACGTTCGTCAGACGAGCAAGAAGAACGATCGTAGGCGAGATCGCCCGTCAGGACGGGCTCGAACGGGTAGCAGCCGACGCGTCGTAGGAGCCCGTCCTGACGGGCGATTTCTAACGGAGATTTATGCGGCGATGTCCTGACGGGCGAATTCAAATTGGCTGGGGCAAAAGAGACTTTACTCGCTGCCGGGGCGGTACTCTATCGTGGCAATGTAAGCGGCAACGGCTCTCACCTGTTCATCGGTTTCCAGCATCTGCGCCATGATGCGCATTTGTGCCCCGTAAATATCATTTTGATGGGTGCCGCGGACCCCGGCCTTGAAGTTTTCCAGTTGTCTGACGATGTACCAGTCATGCTGATTCGACAACCGTGGCGCGTCCAGCGACCGGGCGCCTTCACCGAATTCTCCATGGCAGGGGATGCAGGTCTCGTACGCTTTTTTGCCGGCTGCTACATCGCCATCCACTGTTTGCGGCGGATCCGGCATGTCCATGCTTGACAAAAAGGCCACAACGTTTGCGATGTCCTGTTCGTTGGCCAGCATCATCGCCATCGGGCGCATTTGTGCGCCGAAGGTGTCGTCCGGGTGCGCGCCACGAATACCGGCTCTGAAGTTTTTCAACTGGCGGGTCAAATACCAGGGGTCCTGGCCGGCATTGGCCGGGGCGTTTAGCGTGGCCATGCCCTCAGCATTCGGTCCGTGACAAGCCGTGCAGATCTTATAGAGCACCTTGCCCTCTTCGATATCGCCGGCCGCCTGTGCGGCCGATCCGGCACCGAGGCTGATTGGCAACAGAAATCCCGAAAGGATGAGTGTTCTCATGATTCGCTGTTTGCGCACCTGTGGGCATTGCAAGCGCGGCTAAACGTACCGAAGTCACCGTCACGGCGCAAGCCCGGGAGATTATCGGGTGTTGCATGCGATCGGCTTGACTGATCCCTGCTGCGGAGACCACGCCGGAATCATGTTGAGGACAAAGTCGGCAATGAATTTGTAGTTTGCCCGGCTTACGGGCAAACTCTTGCCCCAAAAGTAAGGGGGTACAATTTGTCTATCTCTGTCTTGGATGCGCTCCGGCCCGCGAGGAAGCCAGCCCTGCTCGGGCTTATGGCGGTGTTCGGACTGCTGATAGGCGCATGGGTGCACGGCAAATATTTTTCGGACCGCAGTCCGGTTCAGCCAATCGAATTCAGTCACAAGGTGCATGCAACGGACAATGAGATTCCGTGCCAGCACTGCCACATCTATGCGGACAAGACACCGGTCGCCGGCGTCCCCAGTGTTAGCAAATGCATGGGATGTCACAAGTCTGTACCCAGCGTCCGCGAACAGCCGGAGATCCTGAAGCTGACGGCATTCTGGGAAAATCGTGAACCGATACCGTGGATCAAAGTGCACGATGTGCCCGATTTTGTTCACTTCACGCATAAGCGGCATGTCAAGGCGGGCCTCGCCTGCCAGGAATGCCACGGACCAGTCGAAACTATGGATCGCGTCACCCGAGTTGCAACAATGAGAATGCCCTGGTGCGTCGAATGCCATACGGAGAAAAACGTCGAACACGGTCGCGATTGCTGGACCTGTCATAAGTAATCGCGGAGGCAAAGGACCGAATGTCAAAAATTAGCCGTAGAGACTTGCTGCAATATATCGGGGCCGGAGGCATCGGTGCCGTTGGCGGCGTTCTGTACGGCGAGAGCATCGAGCGCGATGTCGAACTGCTGATTCCGCAGGTAGTACCGCCGGAAGATTACTCGCCCGGCATCGCAACCTGGTACAACACGGTATGCAATCAGTGTTCCGCCGGTTGCGGTATTTCGGTGCGTATTCGGGAAGGCAAGGCGAAGAAAATCGAAGGCAATCCCGTGCACCCGGTCAGCCAGGGCCGCTTGTGCGCCCGCGGCCAGTCCGGACTCAATGTTCTATATAATCCTGACCGGATCCGGGAGCCGTTGACGAATGCCGGGCAACGCGGAACCGGCAACTTCTATCCGACAAGCTGGGATGAGGTGCTCACTACTATCGGAAGCCGCATCGGCCGGCTGAAAATCGAAAATAATGCCAGTCGCGTCAGGCTGTTAACCGGTCGCGTCAGAGGTCACCTCGACGAGCTATTCGCGCAGTTCATGGGCTTGCTGGGTTCCGACCACTACCAGCAATACGACTTCACATACCCGAGCGCTCTCCTCGCTGCGAACAGGATATCTTTCGGTACAGACCGGCTGCCGTATTACGACATCAAGAACGCCGATTTGCTGCTGTCATTCGGCGCCGACTATCTGGGCACCTGGATCTCTCCGGTTCACCACAGCCTCGCTTACGGGCATATGCGTCAGGGACGGGCAGGCCGCCGTGGCAAGACGGTGCAGGTCGAACCGCGGATGTCTCTGTCCGGCGCCGCCGCCGATGAGTGGGTTGCGGCCAGGCCGGGAACCGAAGGCCTGCTCGCCCTTGGTATCGCGCATATTCTGGTCAGTGATGGCCATTACAGCGGCAGTGATCGGGACCAATGGTCAGATGTACTGCAGGCTTATTCACCGTCGGCCGTGTCTGCCGAAACCGACATTAGCGAAGACAATATTCGGCAACTAGCCCGGGAGTTCGGCACCAGCAAGGCGGCTCTTGCCATTGCAGGCGGGGCCACCACAGCCGGAACGAGTGCCGTAGCCAGTGCCGTGGCCGTCAACGCGCTCAATCACCTTGCCGGCAATCTAGGCCAGCCCGGCGGCATTATTTTCAATTCTGATCAGGCGTTTTCTGCTACGCCGGGCACGCGGCAGGCGGGCATGCAGGGAATTCTCGATCTCGTCGAGGCGATGGAAGCCGGCGAGGTCGACGTATTATTAGTACACGACAGTAATCCCATTTTCTCCCTGCCGGATGGTGTCGGCTTCAGGCAGGCCCTCGACAAGGTTC
>JAZFPY010000115.1:0-13179 GCA_036444875.1 Woeseiaceae bacterium
CCGACCCGGATATTTACGCCGTTGGAGACTGTACCTGCCACCCTAATGACCTGCTTGGCCGCAAGGTAAGACTTGAGTCCGTTCACAATGCGCTGGAGCAGGCAAAAACGGCGGCCGCAAATATTTGCGGCGAGGATCAGCGATACGCGCAGGTACCGTGGTTCTGGTCAGACCAATACGACCTGAAACTGCAAATCGCGGGTCTGTCTCAGGACTATGATCAGACAATTATTCGCGGCGACCCTGCCAACCGTTCATTCTCCTGTCTGTATCTCAACGACGGCAAATTAATCGCAGTGGACGCCATCAACCGGCCAAAGGATTTCATGCAGTCGAAAAAACTGATCGCGGACCACGCGGTTATTGATCCCGCGTTGCTTGCGGATTCGGACGTTGAGTTAAAGGATATGGTCGACTGATTAATAGCGATGCGTTGAATCGCCCGTCGGGACGGGCTCCTACGTTGTATCTATTGGCACCCGCAATCGCCCGTCAGGACGGGCTCCTACGATACGCTGTTGATCCCGCTATTTTTGTTGGAGCCCGTCCTGACGGGCGATTCAGCTCCTATGGTAGTTCTTCCTGACGGGGTATCGCGATCGTCAGGTTACCGGTCATGGCCACGGGTCCCGTCATGGCCGAATAGGCGCTTGCGGTAATTGATTCAACTGCCTCGGCTTCAGTGTCCGCAAAATCACCGCTGCCTCCCGTAACCCTGGCTATACCAAGTGCGCCAGGCCCTGCGGTGGTGATCCTGTACCAGGAGCCTCGCCAGCTGTCTCCCCCACTGAAGCGCGCCGGTACCACGATATCGTGCAGGTAGGGCCAAAAGTTTTCCGTCTGATCCACAAAGAATGTGCCGTATTCCGGCGAGTAAATATGCCAGACGCTATCGACCAGCACCTCAGCATTAATTAACCTGGTTGTCTCGGAATCGGAGGAAAATTTCACGCCAAGCCCGGTGGGTTGTCCGCGACCGTCAGTAAGAACAGTGACAAACGCTCGTGTCTTCTTGACAGCGGGCTCCCATAACTGGAGGACTTTGGCCGGGTGAGGTTGCACACGAGACTCGCCGTCATTCGTAAACGCGATTGAATCTCTCGCGACCAGCGAGTAAGAGAAATCAGCCAGATCAAGTTCCGAGACGGCAAGTGGCGATACGCTCGGTTTTCCGACAAACGGGTTGTAATAAAGGAGCAGCACGAACACCGCGACGCCGATCACCATACCCACCAGGAACGTAATCAGGTATTTCATTCGAGCTCCTCCGCCACACCAACGAAGGCCGTTACCAGTTCGATTCGTCCCACGTCGCCAGAATCTAAATCGTCGACTTCATTTACGAAGCGTTCAACGATGGTTCCGTTCAGGGTCAGGAACTCACGCGTACCAGCTCTGAGCTTCCCTTTCCTGTAACCATCCGCCGACGGATTCGCAGCCATCGTCACGAAAATTGAACCTCGGGCCGGCAGATGCACGACCCATTCGACGAATGACACGTGCCGCTCCGATGAGCCGGACATACGGCTTGCGACGCCGATCACAACACCATTCTCATTGCGAACCTTGAACAGCTCAGTCTGCATATTCACCAGAAAGTCATGCTCGGGCCACTCAAGTGCCGACGGCGTCGATCCGGTCGATCCGGTCACGCCAGCCATGATCCTGTCTCCGGGCAACCTGATATGAAACGACTCCGAGTTGCCGCCGTTTGGTAGTACGGAGATCAACGATGGTTCGCGGTGCTGATCCACAGCCGGATAGCTATAGACGAGTGCAGCCGCCGCGACGATGCCCAATACAATTCCGAGATTAAAGATCTTAAGCAAGTCCTGTTCCTGGCTATCCTGATTCACGCCGGCGCACCGGGTGTCTGACACCGGTGAGTTTAGTTAAATTGACCGGCAGGCACACCACCGGGAGAGTGAATTGTGACTCAGCGCACAATCCCCTGATCGGGAGCGAACCAGCGTTCAAGATACTCTTCAAGACTGACGGCATCGGACGCTTCGATCTCGCGCTGCCGGCGTATCGAGTCCGCCGCTTCGCCGGCGAATTCTTCCTGTCGCTCCTCTGGTAGTGGCACCAAGTCGGCGAAGTATTGTTTGTGTCCCTGAGCGCATGTCATTGCAAATTCGAAGAAACTTGTATCTGCGTCCCTCAATTCGGCGATCAACCGGGCAGACGGAGTCAGTTCAGAATCGGACACGAGTTGCAACTGAGCATCGACGGCGTTCACGTAAACGCCGTGCTCGTCTGCTTTATCGATCAGCTCCGCGACCGACCTGACATCCCGAAGTATTTCCACCGCCCAATCAAAGAGTGAGACACCTTTTCCATTTCGCAGCAGCTCGATCGCCGGGTCGCGACCTCTCTTTGCCGTTGCCACATGGTTTTGTAAGGTTTCGTCCTTGCTCTTTTTCCCGAACGGCGGACTTTCCTTCAGCAGGCAGTATATAAGGAACGCCTCCATGAAGCGCATAACATTTTGATTGATACCGACCGGGTCGAAAATGTTGATGTCCAATGATCTGATCTCGACATATTCGATACCACCGCGCGTGAGCGCAGCGGTCGGTCGTTCACCGGAAAAAGCCACTCGCTTGGGACGAATTGGACTGTAGTACTCGTTTTCGATCTGTAGCTGGTTCATGCTGAGTTGCTTGTATTCGCCGTCCTCCTTGAGCCCGATTGCCTGATACAGGGGTTCTGGCGTCATCATGGCTGTGTTGAGATCACTGATGTAGTCGCCGAGGTTGTTCAATGATATGTCGAGTCCGGCCTGAGTCTTGCTGCTGTAGCCCAGGTCGCTCATGCGCAGAGAAGTCCCGAAAGGCTCGTAGAGAGTCTCATCGTTCAGGCTCTCCATTTCGGGCCCTGCACCCGCGCCAAACGACTTGCAGACGGCTGGAGATGCACCGAATAGATAGAGCACAAGCCAGCCAAAGCGCCGGAAGTTTCGAATGAGTCCGAAATAGGCGTCCGACCGGAACTCATCCTCGGCACTGCGGTTTTGTTCCAGCTCCTTATAAATTGGCCAGAATGTCGTTGGCAGAGAATAGTTAAAGTGAACGCCGGCGATTGTCTGCATAGTCCTGCCGTAACGGTAACCGAGACCGTTCCGATAAATGGTCTTCATTCGGCCGACATTTGACTCGCCATAGTATGCGAGTGGTATTTCCCGATCCTCCGGAATACGGCAAGGCATACTCGTGGCCCAAAGGAGTTCATCGCCCATTGCGTCGTAGCTGAACTGGTGTATGTCGCACAGGAAGCGCAGCGCTTCCCAGGTATTCGAAAACGATGGCGTAATGAACTCGAGCAATGCCTCTGAGAAGTCAGTGGTGATAAAGCGGTTGGTCAACGCGGAGCCGAGAGATTCCGGATGCGGGCGATCGGACAAGTAGCCGTCCAGTTGAACACGCAAGGATTCTTTTTCGATGCCTATCAGGCCACCCCACAGGATATTGGATGGACTCGCCGCCGCCAGTTTGTTCATGCGTAGTTCGAAAGTCTTGGACAAAAGGACGATCTCCGACCGGACTTGCAGCGTAGTCACTCAGCCTTCATACGACATGCGAGCTAGCGGCCACCTTTCCCGGACTATATCAGCCAAATGCTCAGGTTGTGAGCCGACAGTCAGACTTTTAGTTTAGTATTAAGGAGTCAGCTTCCGCTGCCCGGATGAACTGAAGGAATTTCGATGCAGGTCATGGCAAAACTCTCAATATCACTGGTGCTGGTTGCCACGGCATTGTTGGCGAGTGATCCCGCTCATGCGCTGCGATGCGGTAGCCGGCTCGTGATAGATGGAATGTACGAAAGCGAAGTCAAAGCGATTTGCGGGGAACCGATTTCCGAACGCCGTCTTGGATACGTGCTCCGATCCCACATTGACCGACGCCATGGTTTGTCAAAGACCCGGTATTACGGGTATGGCGGTTTTTACCGTGAGGTATTGGTGACCGAGCTCATATTCAACTTCGGGCCCAGAAAGCTGATGCGTAAGATGAGGTTCGAAGGTGGGATACTCACCTCGATTGAAACCATTGGTTATGGCTACCGCAAGAAACGCAAGTGATCGAATGCCAACCATTTCACAAATTCGCTGAATTGATCGTACTATGATTACCCAAGGCCCTCGCAGACACCCGGAGTTGGACATCCAATGAGCGAATCAAGATTTCGTCGTCTTCAAGACAAAGCGGCCGGACCGGCAACCCTTATCAATGAAGGCTGCAAGATCACCGGCGCTATCTCCGCCACTGGTGATTTTCTGCTTAGCGGTGAGATCGACGGCGAATGCAATGTGACCGGCTCGCTTACGGTCCTGGACAAGGGCCTCTGGAAGGGAACGATCAAGGCGACAACCGTCGTAATCGCCGGAACGGTGGAAGGAGATATCATCGCCAGCGGCCGCGTGGAAATAAGCGATACGGCCAGAATCACCGGGACAGTCACCGCCGAGGCCATCGCCGTCGCTGAAGGCGCTATCGTTCAGGGAAAAATGAAAACGACGAACAAGATCGACCCGGTCGAATTTATTGAGAAACGGAAGACCGAAAAATCCGGATAAGCGGTTCCGGCTGCGCCCAGCCTGAATGTTTCAACAATCTGCTGCGCTCCGCCGTGTCGAAATACTCTGGCTAACGGTCGACAGGATCGATGCTTATCTCAACCCTGTTATTCTGAGCCGCGATTTCGTTCCAGAAATCCGCGGTAATGTCGGGCGTAACAATCGGATATGGGATCAGGGGCTCATCGTTACCGCGGGAGAATATGCTGATCTGGATTTTTCCGCCTGTTTCCGCGCTGACGGTATTCGCGAAGTTCGCAAATGCGACCGACTGTTGAAGTCCCATCTCGTATGCAGCAACGGGTTCAAAGCCGATCTGCTGGCAATGTTCCACAGTACGGTTCGACGGGGCCAAATCGTAGCCGTCGGAACCACCGCCAATCATGCAGAAATTGCCGACATGTGTTTCGACAACAATTTGACCCGAGAAACCCATGTCGAGCAGGTGCTGCACCAGGCCCTCGAGCAGCGACAACCTTGTATTGCCGAGGGGAAGCTCACCGAATGAATAGCGTCTGGACTGATTAACACTCCATTCCACGGCGGCAATCGCCGTCGAACCTGCGAAACCGAATGACCGCTCGTATTCATTCCGGCGTTGTTCCGCTTCGTTCGCACCGCCGGCCTCTATCGACTGTTGCTGCGCAAGGGCATTTAACAAATTCACGTTTTGTTGTTGCACTTCCTGCCAACTCTGCTCCCGCTGCCAATACAACCAGCCAAAAACGATTATCACAACGATCAGCACTGACACGACGGCGATAAAGCGCCCTGGTAGTTGTTCTGGCGGGTCAGCTGACATTCCGGGTTCTTCACTTGCGCCAGGTGCGCGGATCTCGTCTGCAACACGGGCAGCGATCGCCTCGTAGCTGTCCAGCAGGTCTCTTCGCAGGATCGCGCGTTGCTGGTCGAACAGGTCCTTAATCAGTTCACGCAAATCCTGATCGAACTTTTCGAGGGCCGGATAATCGCCGCTCGATGCAGCGTCATTCGCTTCCTCGCGACGCTCGATGCGCTCGGCTTCATCACCTATGACCCGAAGCGATTCCAGCACTTTGGAAACTTCGACAGGTTCAACCTGCTTCGGCAAGACACCGACCGCACCGAGTGCGCGTGCCTGCCCGACATACACCTCCCCTTTTTGCGATGTGTACATCATGATCGGTATCGTCGCCGTGTCGGGATTGTTCTTGATTGCAGTGACAGCCTGAAAGCCGTCCATCCCGGGCATCATGTGATCCATGAAAATCACATCCGGCCTGTGTGCATTCAGATAGTCCAGGGCGGACTCGGCGGTCTCTGCCGTATCGACATCGAGCTCGTGTGCCTCAAGCATCCGCTTCAGCACAACCCTTGCGGTTTTCGAGTCATCGACAATGAGCGCAGTCTTATTCAATGGATTTCCTTCCTGAAAGCCCATTAAAGCCCAAACCAGCTGCAAATCCTTTGAATTATGTCACCAAATACGAAAAATCCGGGGCTGACGTCGATAGTTTACCCACAATGATCGCTGGCTAAAACAGCGTGGTTGGCTATATAAAGAGCTCGATTCGATACAAAAACGGCAGGAGTGGTAAACTCAAGCCTGCGTCGCGGAATCTTGAGGTTCCAGCGGCTGGGGGCCCGACCAGGAGCAATGCCGGATCGGTCCCAACAATAAGAAAAGTGACCGGCGGTTCTGACAGGACAGCAATAGACTGAATCTGTCTCGGCCGACAGAGTCGAATAAGAAATGATTGGCAGAATATTACCGAGATATCTCATGCTAGCGGCGACGCTGACTCTGGTCGTTGTCGGTCTGATGCTGTCTCTGTTCTATGGCCAGTACCGGTGGCTGGCGACCGATATCGTCTCAAGCAGCGTGAAGGAACATAACGCAATACTCGAAGGCAGATTTGCGGGTCGTGCCAGAGCGCAGCTACACAGAATCGCCGATTCCGTGGCGGCCACAGCAAGCCGGGACGACTCTGCTTCGATTTCCCTTTTGCTCGAAAAGGCAGCACTCGAGAACGAAAACCTTGTCGGTGTTCGATATGTGCGGCGGGGCCGGCCCAACCTGCAGGCAGGTAGCGTACCTGAGCAAGCAGGCGACCAATCGACGCAGTGGACCACTGATAATCTTTACCTGACGTACCCGATTACGATGGACGGCAACATTCTCGGCGTGCTGGTCAGCAACTTCACACTCGATGAAGTGCATCGTGAATCGGCGAGATTTCGGGATCAATTACTCAGCACGGGGGATGAACGGCGTCGTGCGAGCTTTGTCTGGATAGGCATCGCTACTTTACTCGTGCTGGCCCTGTGCGGCGTGGTGATCTGGCTTATCGTCGAGAATCAGACCGCACGCGTCCGCGCATTGAAAGTACAGGCGGAGAAACTCAGCGATGCCGACTTCGGTGAGCCGTTGCAGGTGCTGCACGGTGATGAACTGGGTGATCTTGCCGAAGTATTCAATGAGATGCGCGAAAAGCTGAAGCGAACCACGATCTCGCGTGATTACGTCGATAACGTGCTTTCGAGTATGAACGAAACCATCATTGTTACGTCCGCAGACGGAACTATAAAGAAAATAAACGACGCTACCGCAAGAATGCTCAACTACACCGAAGAGGAATTGCTGGGCCAACCGCTGGACCTGATCGTAGATAAACGCAAAAGCCGTGTGCTCGAAGCGGACGTCCCTTCAGGCATCCCCCGGGAGGCCTTCCTGCTGACCAAATCCGGAGAATCCGTACCGGTTTCATACACCGCCTCGCACATCAGCGGCGACGATATCGATTCGGAAGACCGCATAATTGCCGCGCAGAACATCACCGAGCGCCGGCGCGCCGAGCGGCGGATTCGATATCTTGCGCGCATCGATGCGCTTACAAAAATACCGAACCGGATGCAATTCCAGCACCTGTTGCAAAGAGCCATTGCGCGTGCCCGCCGTAACAAGAAGACACTTTGTCTTTTCTACGTCGATATCGATCGTTTCAAGGACGTCAACGACACCTTTGGTCATCTCGCCGGCGACACGACTCTTGAAACAGTTGCGGAGCGGTTGACCGCAGTGCTTCCCGACGGAACTGTCATCGGTCGTCTGGCTGGCGACGAATTTGCGGTTATCGTTGACGGCCTTGCAGGTGAGGACCTGATCAAACCGAAGCTGGACAAACTGGCTCAGCGTGTGCTCGATCGCCTTGCAGAGCCGTTTTTTGTTCAAGGGCACGAAGTCTTCATGACCGCGAGCATGGGCATTGCCCGCTGTCCCGAGGATGCACCAAACGTCATTGATCTGCTTCGCAATGCCGATGCGGCGCTTTATCACGCCAAGAAGGAAGGCGGTAATGTTTTCTCTCACTACGCGCCTGCGATGAACGAGGCTGCTGTTGAGCGCCTGATGACCAAGAGCAAACTCAAGCGAGCGTTCGAACGTGACGAGTTGCTCGTACATTACCAGCCGAAGTACAACCTGGAGACCGGCGAGGTTTGCGGGGCCGAGGCACTTGTGCGGTGGGAGCTGCCGGAAAGGGGCATTATTTATCCATCTGACTTCATTCCGATCGCTGAGGAAACAAACCTGATCGTCGAGATTGGCGAATGGGTTCTTGATCGAGTGTGCGAGGATTTTCGGTACTGGCAGCGCTCTATATCGGCGCCCGGTCGCGTGTCAGTAAACCTGTCGCTCAAACAGCTCCGCCAGCGGAATTTTATTGGTCGCATCAGTTCGATTCTTCGGGGCCATCAGATTTCGCCGACTTCGCTGGAGCTTGAAATTACCGAGACAACCCTGATGGAGAACCCGACTCGGACAATCAAATTGCTGGATGAGCTCTATGCGTTGGGCCTGCATCTATCTATCGATGATTTCGGTACCGGCTACTCGTCTTTGAGCGCTTTGCAACAGTTTCCGATCAGCACATTGAAAATTGACCAGTCCTTTGTGCGTGAAGTTGCAACAAATTCGGATGACGCAACAATCGTCGGCACGATCATCCACATGGGCAAAAGCCTGCAAATGGACGTTGTCGCGGAAGGCGTCGAGACTGAGGAGCAATTGAATTTTCTCCAGACACTCGAGTGCACTTACGTGCAGGGCTTACTGTTCGGCGCGCCGATGAGTTCCGATAACTACCTCAAATTACTACTTGCACAGGCCGAGGGAACAGATACGCATCGCGCACTCTTTGCCTGAAAACGGGTGCTCGTAACACACTGATGGATCATGGTGTTATTCCGGCACTTCCCTGCTACGCGGCAACGTGATTAAATAACCCCACACTTGTCAAGCACAGCTTGGTTGCTGATCCAGCACCGATTTTCGAGAGCTAAGTCCGTACTATGATTAGATTGATCAAAGCAAGTTGCACGCTCGCAGTTATTACTTTCGCGCCGTTAGCTCTGGCCTGTGACTATCCGAAACGTGTATCGATTCCGAACGCCAGCGTTGCTACAAAAGATGAAATGATTGCCGGTCAGAGAGGCGTCAAGAAATATATGGTGGATATGGAGGAGTATCTCGCCTGTATCGCCGAAGAGGATGAGAAAATACGCGCCGGCATCGAGGATCCCGACCTGTTGGTGGAAGCGCAGCGCGACGAGATGCTGGTGAAGAAACACAATGCTGGCGTTGAGGAAATGGAGAGAGTCGCTGCTGATTATAATGAAGCGGTGAAAACCTACAAAGCTCGGAAAGACTAGCCTGTCACTAGCGGCGCTTATTGAGGTTTTCCGGGTGCGCCCATTTGTTCTGTATGATCAATTCAGCAAACACTAAACACAGTTCCGCCGGTATCGTGTCGCCGTCTTGACACTACAGGTCGTCGATTTCCTGCTTAAGGTCAAACCGATTCTCGGTGACGATGCGTTCAAGCACCCGGATACGTTCCTCCAGTACATCGACTTTCGCCAGCGTCTCTTCCAGCTCCGTGTCTACCTCTGGTCTGCTGTGGCGGCGCTTTATGTAAGTCTGAATGACGTTCGCAAACATCACAATTGCGACGATGCAGAGGACGAATACAAGGCTACTGTTCATTTGTGTCCCTTAACATTTTCGTGGCATGTCGTACTTATCAGAGGTTTCGAAACTCCTGGTCGAGTTTGAAACGTGACGAAGTAACGTAACGTTCCAGCCTCGCCAGCCGGCTGTCCAGCGACTGAAACCGGCGGCGCACGTCTCCCAGTGTCTGCGCGGGCGCCGACCTGACCGCTTTTCTGAATTCCGGATCATACTCCGGTTGCCTGCTTTCATCCGGTCCCGTGGGAACCAGCAACACCGTGCCGAAATAGACCAGTAATGTCATCGGCATGGCCATCAGGAAAGCAACAAAGGCCAGTATGCGGGTAACTCTCAAGTTAAATCCGAAGTAATCGGCGAGACCCGCACATACGCCGCCCAACATCGCTTTCTCACGGTTGCGATAAAACTTCCGACGACTGATGGAGTCGTATCGGCTCATGAGTGGCTCCAGTGATCATATCGTCGGCGGCGCCGCCAGAACTGGTATTCGCTAAATCTCCCGGAATAGATCAGCGGCTTCTCACGAAACAGCAATGTCGCTGCGACATAAAGCAACGCAGTCGCCCAGGTAAACAGGCACAGGCAGATCACCGCAATCACGCGTACGGTACCAACGTTGAAGTTTCCGAGTTCCGCTATCCCTGCACAGACTCCAAAAATCCAGCCGTTTTCCCGATCACGGTACAGGCCCCGCAACGGGCCATGGTCCAGGTTCCAGGTGTCTCTGCTCATTGCTTCTTCCTCCAATCAGGCAGTTCGTTGTCCAGTATGGTCTCCAGTGTTTCCAGCCGCTCTTCGAGTCTCTGCGACAAGCGCCAGAGGTCCTCGAGCATTTCTTCGTCGCCACTTGAGATCTCGCGAGACTGCTTCCATTTCGTAATGAAATGCAAAACGATAAACAGGGGGGCGGGAATCGCGACAAATATGATTACCGCGACTGTTATCAGTTCGCCCAGTGACCAACCCAATTACTTGGCCTCGGCCGCAGAGCCGCCCTTGCCCGCTACCCGCTGCTTCAGATCATTAAGCTCCTTTTCAACGGATTCCTCCGCCGCCAGACCCGCGAATTCGTGCGCAAGATCCTTGGGCAGGCCAAGATCGTACGCCTCAATTCTTCCCTCCACGTCATCAATACGTCGCGTGTATTGTTCGAAACGAACCAAAGCGTCGTCTATCTGGTAGTCGTAGATCTTTCTTCTGGCGGCAAGCCGACTGTTCGCGGTCTTGTGCCTGGCAAGCAACGACTTTTGCCTTGCCTTGGCATCCTGCAGCTTGTTCTCGAGCCGCGCGATATCGTCGTTGAGTTTTGCGAGGCCTTCGTCGATGACCAGGTAATCCGACTTTATGATGTCCGCTGTAGCGGAAGTCCGGGATTTCTCGACCAGCGCCGCTTTCGCGAGGTCCTCACGTCCCTTGCGCAGAGCAAGTTCCGCCTTGGCGCCCCAGTCCCGCTGCTCGGATTCCAGTGTTTCCAGCCTGCGGTTCAGGTCTTTCTTGTCCGCAATCGAACGTGCCGCCGCAGAGCGCACTTCGACGAGCGTATCTTCCATTTCCTGAATCATGAGCCGGACGATCTTCTCCGGATCCTCTGCCTTATCGAGTATCGCGTTGATATTCGAGTTCACGATGTCGCTGAATCTCGTGAAAATTCCCATGAACCTGTCCTCTCAAGTAAAAAAAATACACTACTTATCTTGCAGAAAGCGTGCCAGTCTTGCGAATTCCGCTTAATAGATTGATTTACAACGGAAATTTCGATAATTTCTGGCACGAATGCGCAGCAGGTATTAGTGTATTTTACTAATTAGTCGCTTTTTATACTCCCGTTTGGTTAAATTAGCTAATGACTGAGAACCGCACGGTACAACCCATCATCGGCGAGGCGCCGCCATTCCTGGCAATGCTGGAGCACGTGTCCCGTGCTGCCCCGCTCAGCAAGCCCGTACTCGTCGTGGGCGAGCGTGGTACCGGCAAGGAATTGATTGCATCCCGGCTGCATTTTCTCTCCAGCCGCTGGGAACAACCGCTGATCAAGGTGAATTGCGCGGCGCTGACCGAGTCGATCCTGGAGTCGGAGTTGTTTGGTCATGAAGCAGGGGCATTTACCGGCGCCGTCAAGGCACATGTCGGCCACTTCGAGCGGGCCGATGGCGGTACGCTGGTGCTCGACGAGCTTTCGACCATATCTCTTCGAATGCAGGAGAAGATTCTGCGCGTTATCGAGTACGGTGAACTGCAGCGCGTCGGCGGCAGCGATACCTTGATCGTCGATGTACGCATCGTCGGCTCGACGAACTCGGATCTCCAGGCGCTGGCTGCTACAGGGAAGTTTCGCGTGGACCTTCTCGATCGGCTTGCCTTCGATGTCGTTACGCTTCCACCGCTGCGCGAGCGACTCGAGGACGTATTGCCGCTTGCGTATGCGTTCGCACTGAACATGGTCAGTGAACTCGGGCGCCCGCTTTTCCCTGGCTTCGGCGCTCGTGCTGCCTCAGCCTTGCTACGGCACGACTGGCCGGGAAATGTGCGCGAGCTAAAAAATGCCGTTGAGCGTTCTGTCTACCGCAGCGAAGACCCGGATAAGCAAATCAGTAAGATCGCGTTCGATCCATTTGATTCACCCTTCCGGCTCCGTGAGGATCATCAGGACGATGCGGAAGAAAAGAAGGTGTCACGCAGGCGCCGGCCGCCCTTGCTTCCTCTCGACCTCACGGCACGGGTTAACGAGACTGAAATGGAACTGTTGCAGGCCGGACTGGAGAAAGCGCGGTTCAATCAGAAAGTGGCTGCAGAGTTGCTTGGCCTCAGTTATCACCAGCTACGCGGCAAGATGAAGAAATATGGTCTTGACCGCCGAACGGTTCCGAGCGCCTGAAATCCCATCGCCTGCAACGCAGGCGATGCGAGAATCAGCTGTCGTCCCTGTAGCGTCGAACGTATATTGCGGCGGTCGTAAAAATCCCGCAAACAACAATCCCCAACCACAGCGCAGGGCTGCTAAAGAACCGTCCCAGATCCAGCAATGCCAGCAGGCTCAGGGAAGCGTCGCCGACCATCTTAAAATGCTCGCCTTCCTGGAATAACAACTCCAGGTTATCGAGTCCGCGGAAGAGCGGCATTTTGACGGATCGCACAAAAAAGGCTTCGGCGAAAACCGTCGTGTGAAAAATCATCCTTTCCAGCAACGGCAGAATTGCAATTGGTAGAGCTGCGATCAGGAATGGCGAGCGCTTTGCAAACGCAGATATAAACAGAGACCATCCGACGAAGGGTGACAGCCACAGCGGCAACGCCATCAGGAATACCAGTGTCGCTGTCCAATTATCGATAAAGGGAGCGGCCGTCCAGATCAGATGCCAGGTGTTGGCGCCTCGAGCGCCAAGCCAGACGCTCGTTACCATGAGCACGACCAGGTGCGTTAGTACGATGAACACGAATGTAACAAGTGGAATGACCAGCAGTGCCGTCAGCAGTTTTGACAGTACGGTTTCAAAGTCGGTCGAAGGAATAGACCGCCAAAAAAGAATGCTTCGATCTTTGCGCTCTGCATAAAGCGCGTCAAGGGAGTAGAAAATGGTCAGTATCCACATCGCAA
>JAZFPY010000116.1:0-4279 GCA_036444875.1 Woeseiaceae bacterium
AAAATGAGCTCCCAGCTGAGGATCCCATTGGCGCCCGTATTCACGGGGCGTAGCACATTTCTCAGATAGACCTTGCCGAAAAACTCATCGCTAATTCGCCGGGCAAAGTATTGTCGGGCGCCGATTCCATAGTCGCGCAGCAGCGCATTGTCATTTCTGGCCCAGTGACTCAGGTCATCTCTGACAGAATATCGGTACGAGTTGTGGAAAAGCCACCCACCATCTCTGTCGATGAGAGTGGCTGTGGCTGTCGTCGTGATGGTTGCATTATCGCCCTGAACATTGACAACAATGTCGGCCACCCTGGTCTCGAGGACGGCGTCGACGCTGTCGGGCCGCGGCTCGCCAGCGGCAACCAGCGTCGATTCAACATGTGGCACCCGATCCATATTCGACTGCAACACTTCAGCAAGGACAAGATTGGCTGAGGGCCGTTCGACGTCTTCGGCGAGTTCCACCGTCAGGTCGTCCCGAAGCTCCTGTATATGTTGCTGGACCTTGGCACTAATTGCCCCCGCGATCGCCGCTAAGGGCAGGATAATCGGAGCCATCAATATCATGCGCGGGTCTTCAAACATCAGCTCGCCGAATATTTCGCCGGTTGCCTCGGCAAAGCCAGAAGCAGCGCCCTCTCCAGCCGTCGCTGTCGGCCGACCGTAGTCACCGCGAATATCGAGACTCGGTTTTTCTGTGCCTGGCCTTACCGCAACTGTCCGGATATCGGCAAGCGTCCCTTGCATCGTTCTTGGACCCACGTACCGATACTGGGTCGAAGGTTGCTGGCCCATATAGAAGGGACTCCCACAACCTGTAACCAGCAGCGATGTGGATGCAATTAACGCGATACCTGCGGAAAAGGATCTCATGGGCGACCTCGTTAAATCATTGTCCAGTGAGGTATACCATTGACCAGGTTACCCCGCTAATCCTGATGAGACACCCATGAATCTGTGATGTTCAGATGACGGCCGCCCCGCGGGCGGGCAGATGGAGTTCGCAGCTGGGAACTGCTGGACTAGTCGGGCTCCACGACCCACTGAGGATCGTCGAACTCGCCGACGACATGGATGTCAACGAAGGGTGCCTGGCTGGCAATGATGGCTTTGACGGTGTCACCGGGACTGGCCTCCATCGCGTCACGCTGCAACTTCGACTCCCAGATCGCGATCGCGAGCAGCACCATAGGATCATTGAGCCTGCGATGCAGTCGCGTGCCGCGGGCTCCGGGAGCCCGCTGGATGATCTTGCTGGCGCGGACCCAGGCGTCAGCGTACTGCTCCGCGGTGTGTCCCGGTTTGATGTGAACCTCGAAGACGTAAATCATTCCGGACTCTCCTCTTAACCAGTCCGGGATGTTAGCAGCCGTGCGCGAGTTACTCCGCGATTATGAATGAAGCTGGTGGCGACGAATTGCTCTTGGTGCCCACTTTGGTGCCCAAATCAGCATTACCTACCGTCACCCAAGATAACCTACGGTGCTAAAAATCTGCCGCTAAACGTTACGTTGGGTTACCGTGAGTGACGGTACAGGAAGCAGATTTGGACACGTGAATCGTGCCCGAAGGGCAATCGTCTTGGCGCAGTTTTCTCATAAGCGGTGCCAGCATGGACTATGATCGTTCACAGACCCTGCAGAATCGACAAGGCAATTTGATGAAGACGAAAAATATCAGAGCGGTTCTCGCCCAACTCAATAAGGAATTGCAGCGAGCCGAAGATGTCGACATCGAAGCGCGTGAAACGGTACAAAACCTGCACCGCGATGTTGAACAGCTCGAGGAGTCGGATAGTACGGAGATTAAGTGGATGCTCGATCGTGTCAAGGCGCTGGAGTCGAGGTTTGCTGCGACTCACCCTGTCCTCGAACGAATGGCGCGTGAGCTTGGTGACGCTATCGTAAAGATGGGTATATAGACCTAAGGGATAGGAAAATAAATTTTTCTCAGGGCCACTGGTAACGCTGAATGCCAAGACACGATACCTTTATATGTAAGGGTGCTGAGATCTGGTGCTTGAGACGCGTGGTGGCACAGATCGAAGGGCAAGTGGATGAGCCGGATCTGAGCGAAGAACCCGAGCGCATCAGGATTCGAAGATAGACGGGACGATGGCTGCATCGACCATCCGGGATATCCGAGCCAGGCGCATCTTTGACGGCTGCGCGCGGCCTTCGCTGGAAGTCGTTGTTGCCACGGAGGCGGCCTGTGTATGCGCGGCACCGTCGTATTCCGATCCGAGGAGTTCGGGGAAATACGAAATCACGCATTTTCCCGAGGGCGGAGTTCAGGGCAGCATCGATCTGATCAACTCGACGATACGGAATCGCCTGATCGGCATGGACGCCGCTGCCCAGCAGGAAATCGATGATCTGTTCCTCGAAATCGATGGCAGCGACCGTTTCGATAACATCGGTGGCAATACGGCCGAGGCGACCTCGATGGCGGTGGCCAAGGCCGCGGCTGCGAGCCTGGGGACTCCTTTGTACCGCCACATCCACGGTGATGGGGTCATCGGCGTTCCACACCAGATGCCCAATATCATCGGCGGCGGAGCGACCATGGGGAACGCGGGTTGGAAAGGGCGCACCCCCGACATTCAGGACCACGTGATTCTGCCGGTCGGCTGCCAATCAACCTACGAGGAAATGGAGCGCGTGTCCGAGGTGTTTCACCGCGTGGGATTGCTGCTGCAGGGTGCTGATCTGGCTTATTCGGGTGGTCGCGACGAGGAGTATTGCTGGTTACCCGGACTCGATGACGTCACCTGCCTGGAGGTGCTCAAACAGGCTTGCGACGAAGTGGCCGGGTCGTGGGACATTTCGTTTCGCCTGGGCCTGGATGTGGGCGCGGCAGATCTTTGGGACGAGGCAGCTCAAGTCTACGTCTACGCCCGGGAAGGCGTGCAGCGAACACCAGCCGAGCATGCCCGTCACCTGGCCGATCTGGTGGACCGTTTCGATCTTTTCTACATGGAGGATTCATTCTTCGAGGATCACGTTGATCTTTACGTGGAGCAGATGCAACAGTACGGAAAGCGTATTCTGGTGGCAGGCGATGACCTGTTGGCCGGTGATTTGCACCGCCTGGAAGAGATGGCCGAGCGGGGTGCGGTCAATGCAGCCGTGATCAAGGTGAACATGGTGGGTACGGTGACACGTACCGGGCGGTTCGTGGAAACGTGCAAGGCCCACGGCTTCGCCACCATCGGATCCTGCCGGACCTACGATAGTCCGGACGATACGATGGCGGATCTGATTGTCGGCTGGGGCTGCAATACTTACAAGTGCGGTTCCCCCGCCGGGGGCGAGCACGCGGCGAAGTACAACCGTTACATCCGAATCGACGAGGAGTTGGGGACGGCTCCCACCCTTGTAGATTTCCCGGGGGTTCAACCATGATCGATGGCCCGCAGAGGATGCGCGAGATCATCTATCTGAACCAGTCTCATCTGGACTCACTGGATCTCGACCTGTCCAGCATCGTCGATATTCTCGAGGAGGTCTTCCGCCACAAAGCCGCCGGTGACACCCTGATGCCCCCGAAGATCTTCTTCCATTTGCCGGGAGACCGCTTCTACAGCGCCATGGTGAGCTGTTGTCCACCGCTGGGGTATGCGGGCAGCAAGTGGCAGAGCGGTGATCCGGGGAATCCGTCACGCGGACTACCCTATGTCCAGGGGTTGTTTGTCCTCAACGAGAACGAAACTGGCCAGATGGTAGCCATCATCGATTCTAAGTGGATCACCGGTAAACGAACCGCTGCGGCCTCCGCGCTGGTCGCCCGGTATCAGGCGCGGAAGGGTTCGGAAGTATTGGCCCTGCTCGGCTGTGGAGTGCAAGGCAGGTCGCATCTGGAGGCACTGGCTGCAGAAGTGGCCGGCCTGAAGCTTTGCCGGGTCTTCGATATTGTCCCGGAGCGTCAAGCAGCCTATGTCGAGGAGATGGATGGCCGATTCAACGGGATCCAGGTCCTGGGAGCCGATAATGCCGAGTCCGCCGTCAGAGGCGCCGATATTGTAATTCCCGGCGGTCCAATCCGGATCGAGCGCAATGCAACCATCGTCTCCGAGTGGATCAAGCCCGGCGCGTTGATCGTCGCCATCGACTACGACTCCTACGTCACCGACGAGTGCATCGCCGCCATGGACATTGTCCTTACTGACGACTACGGGCAGATTGAGGATGCTCGGGAGAAGGAAGGCAAGTTTCTCGGGGTCACACGGATCGATGCGGACAATGCCGAAATGATCACGCATGGCAAGGGACGCAGGCGGAACGACG
>JAZFPY010000117.1:0-7144 GCA_036444875.1 Woeseiaceae bacterium
TATTATTTGTCGGAGGTGGTGTGATTGCTCGCTGAAACGCCGAAAATTGACGCCGTTCGTGTTTTGCATGAACGCCTGCAGGAGTGGCTGATTCGCACGCCGGTTTTGCGCTGCCGGTCGCTTGAGAATTATGTGGGCGAAGTATTCGAGATACACGCGAAGCTCGAGTTTTTGCAGCGCACCGGGACGTTCAAGCCCCGAGGTGCCCTTTCGGTCATGCTCGGCCTCGATTCACAACAGAAAGAGGCTGGCGTTACGGCGGTCAGTGCAGGAAATCACGCGATAGCGACAGCGTTCGCGGCGCGAGCTGTAGGAACGAGCGCCAAGGTCGTCATGATCATGAATGCCAATCCGCTCAGGGTAGAACGATGTCGTGATTTTGGTGCCGAAGTGGTGCTTGCCGATGATGTTCACAGCGCCTTTGACGTCGCCGAGGAGATCCAAAACAAGGAGGGACGTTTCTTCGTGCACCCTTTCGAGGGTTCTGATGTTGTTCTCGGCACGGCAACTGTGGGTCTGGAAATCTGCGAGCAGGTTCCTGATCTGGACGCAGTTATCGTACCGATAGGCGGAGGCGGATTGTGCGCCGGCATCTCGAGCGCTGTGAAGCAACTGAAGCCGCGCTGCGAGGTAATCGGCGTTGAACCTGTAGGTGCTGATTCAATGTCTCGCAGTTTTGCGAGCGGGAAGCCTGAGTCGATCGAAAAAGTGGCGACGATAGCTGATAGCCTGGGTGCGCCTTTCGCGTTACCGATCTCCTATGAGTTGTGCAAAGAAAATGTCGATGAACTTGTTCTTGTTAGTGACGACGAGCTGAAAGAGACAATGGGCCTGCTGTTCAGAGAGCTGAAGATCGCAGTCGAACCCGCCTGTGCGGCCAGCACGGCAGCGTTGTTAGGCCCGTTATCCGGTCGCTTTTCCGGCAAGAAAGTAGTGACCGTAATGTGTGGGAGCAACATCGACTGGCAGACTTTCGCGCAACATGCGAATTTGGGCACCTGAATGCTCATTGACGAACTTAAATCGATTGTGGGTCCTTCCGGCTGGACCAGTGACCCGGATGAACTTCTGCCGCATCTGACCGAATGGCGGGACGTTTACCATGGTGAAACACTACTCATGGTATCGCCCGGTAACACGGAGCAGGTAGCGGCGCTTATCAAGGCCTGTGCCGCTGGCAACACGGCGGTCGTTCCGCAAGGGGGCAACACGGGTCTTTGTGGCGGGGCGATCCCCGACGAGTCCGGCCAGCAGGTGCTCCTGTCGCTATCGCGCATGAATGCCATTCGAAGCGTCTCGCCGAACGATTTCTCGATGATCGTCGAGGCCGGTTGCATTCTTGCGGACGCGCAGGCAGCGGCGCGACAAGCCGAACGATTTTTTCCCTTGAGTCTGGCTGCCGAGGGGACTTGTCAGATTGGTGGCAACCTGTCGACTAATGCCGGCGGTATCAACGTACTGAGATACGGCAACGCGCGAGACCAGGTGCTAGGGCTGGAAGTCGTCCTTGCCGACGGCACCATCTGGAACGGGCTCAGGCGTCTTCGAAAGGACACGGCTGGCTACGACATCAAACATCTGTTCATTGGCTCCGAGGGAACACTGGGAGTCATCACTGCGGCAAATCTCCGGCTATACCCCGAAGTAAGAGAGACACAGACTGCAATGATCGCCGTAAACAGTCCGAAGCAGGCAGTAGATCTGCTTGCGGAACTTCGTGGTTCACTGCCGGATCAACTGCAGGCATTCGAATTGATTCCAAGTCGTGCGATCCGCTACCTGCGACGGCACATGTCGACACTAAAGATACCGTTTACAGATGATTATCCCTGGTACGTGTTGCTCGAATCGTCACTCGGTCAAGATGCGCAGACTCTGGAAAGCGCGCTGGCGGCGGCTTTGGAAAAGCAGTTGGGCATCGATGCCATTATTGCCAAGAACGGGTCGGAGCAGGAAGGGCTGTGGCGAATTCGTCATTCGATTTCCGAGGTGCAGAAATTCGAGGGCGTTAGCCTGAAGCATGACGTGTCCGTGCCGCTCGGAAAAATCGGCGATTTCATCGAGGCGGCGGAGGCGGCGGTCTTGAAGGTCATGCCAGATGCGAGGATCGTTGCATTCGGGCATATCGGTGACGGCAATGTGCACTTTAATATCGGTCAGCCGAAATCCTGGGAGGGAGACAGCTTTCGCGACAAGGCAGCCGGCCTGAGCAATGTTGTCTATGAGGTCGTCGACTCATTACAGGGCAGCATCAGCGCAGAACACGGCATCGGGCAACTCAAACGTGAGCTCCTGAAGCAATATTGCGGCGAAGAGGAGCTCGCCGTCATGAAATCCATCAAGGCAGCCCTCGATCCCGGCAATATTCTGAATCCGGGAAAAGTGCTTTGATTTCAGCCTTCTGCGCGCAGAATCCCTGGCCCTGGCAATACAATATGACGACCAGTTCCCATAGTCGGGCTCGCCCTCACGGTAAACTTGCAGGCTTATGAACGCCAACTTCGACAAAATCGAGCGGTCTTACCCGGAGGAGCTTTCCGAGTTCGCGGAGCAGCTTCACGAACAGATCGCCGATGAGAGCCTGCTGGATGACATTCATTCAGCGGTGCAGTCGCTATTGTCGGGGAACGGCGATAGCGAAGCGGACATCCGCCGCATACTTCGGGAGCAGCACCAGGCGGGGAATCTGCGTGACGAAACATTCCAGCTGGTTCAGCGCATGCTCGAACGCGCAGGGGAGGAAGATCTTGCGCCGGCGCCCATGGTGTCAGAAGTTACTATCCAGAATGATGAACTGTTCAGTGATACCAACGTTATTGCGGCGCCAACTTCGGACGAGCAGCCGGCCGACGATCGGTGCCAGGTTGGCTCAGTCCTGCGGGACAGGTTCCTCCTGCAGGAGCGGATCGCGGAGGGCAGCATGGGCGTCGTGTACAAGGCACTGGATCGGCGCCTTGCGGAAGCCGATGGCGTCGATCCCTGGGTAACGATCAATGTTCTGACGCCGCAGCTGGCGAGAAACGAGCAAGCATTGCGCGCCTTGCAGCAGGAAGCGGCCAAAGGTCGATGCCTGTTGCATCCGAACATCGTGCGATTCCTGGATCTCGATCGCGACGAAGATCTCTATTTTATTGTCATGGAATGGTTGGACGCCAAGTCACTGGGCAGCATTCTCGATGACAGCGGCAGCAAGAAGATCGACAAGGAGACGGCACTCGATGTCGTCAAGCAGGTTGCCAAGGCACTCGACTACGCACATCGTCTGGGCGTCGTTCATGCCGATGTGAAGCCGGGCAACATCCTGGTCTCGCCGAACGGCGAAATAAAGTTGTTCGATTTTGGAGTTGCCCGAGTCCGGCAGAAACAACTGGAGGGGAAGGCAAATTTCGATGCGGGCGTGCCTGGCGCCGTAGCACCGGCTTACTCGAGCATGCAGGTGCTGACCGGGGAAGAGCCGGCTGCCGCAGACGATGTCTTCTCGCTCGGATGCCTCATGTACCGTCTGGTCGCCGGTTATCGCGTCTTCGGTCCGAGAAACGCCGCAGAGGCCGCAGACACAGGCATGGAGCCGCAACGGCCGCAGGGGCTGAATGATACGGAATGGCATGCCTTACGCAAGGCGCTTGCGTACTCTCGCGTGTCACGTTTCGCCTCTCCGAGGGAATTCATCGAGGCGCTTGCTGCGCCGGTTGCCCCGAAATCGATTCAGGAAGTGACGGAGCTCGATGAGCCGTACGACGAACGGCGGCGGCTGTGGCCGTATGTTGTTACCGCGGCGGTGTTGTTTGCTGGCGTGCTGGGGCTTCACCAGGTCGGATTGCTGGACAGCTTGCTGGCGCGTTCCGAACCTGATGCAACGGTTGCCACGGATCAGAGCACGATTGCAGAACAGACGCCGCAAGGCGAGCCGCCCGCCGGGGAAGAGCACGTCATGGAGGATCCGGGCCCGGTTCTTGACGACGGACCGCGAGTGTCGGAGTTGGCTGGCGAAAATGTGCAAGCAGAAGAGACTGCCGAGCCAGAAGAGTTGCTCTACTTTTCTACTTTGCGGCCCCCTACTGTTGAGGTGCCGCTCGCTTTTGCGGGTACGGTGCGAACGGAAGTTGATCTCATCCTCAGGGAAAACGAGGCGCCGGCGATCATCGATCTCGTGCGCGTATCCAATCTTACCGATACGCTGGTCGTAAAAATCGAAGAGGTTGGCTTCAGCGGTAACCGCTCGCCGTGGGATTCCGGTCAGTACCAGATTTCGGAGCACAGTATGGCGCGATTCCTGCCTGGGCAGGATCGGGCTCGATTCGCGATAGCAATGACGCCAGATCCGATACGCGAGCCCGACCGACAGGTGTCACTGTTGGTTCGGGATTTCGATAATGCCGAGTCCGAATTTGCGCTGATCAATCTCAGCCTCGAGGATGATGATCAGCGACGATTCGAGTCCGGCCTCGGACCCGACACCGTCGCATTTGCGGTAGGCCAGGTGTCGGTGCGGGAGCGCGATCCGGCGGTGCAGATCGATGTTGTTCGCTTTAACCCTCATCAAACGACATTGACCGTCGAGTACATCCTGCGCGAAGTCACCGCCACGGAGGGCGAGGACTATTTTGCGCCGGGCACAAACAGCATTCAGTTCGGGCCCGGGCAGCGTTCGGCCAGAATTTTTATTCCGCTGGTCCAGGATTCGAGGCCCGAATCCGACGAAACCTTCGTGCTCGAGATGCTGGTCCCACAACCGGAGACGGCCAATGCGAACATTTTCCGTCGAATCGCGGTTATCATCAGAGACGATGATTCCACCTGAGAATAACGACTAAACATCCAGAGCGATTTCCATGACCGAAAAAGAACTGCGCCGGTACTCGCGCGTTGTTGTCGACGGCGTCGAGCAGGCGCCGAGCCGGGCCATGTTGCGTGCCGTTGGTTTCACCGAGAAAGATTTCTCAAAGCCGCAAATCGGCATCGCGTCAACCTGGAGCATGGTGACGCCATGCAATATGCATATTGATCAACTGGCCAGGCAGGCTGCCGCAGGCGCGGACGCAGCTGGTGGCAAGGGCGTCATATTTAACACGATCACCGTGTCTGACGGTATTTCCATGGGCACGCCGGGCATGCGCTACTCACTTGTTTCCAGGGAGATCATCGCCGACTCGATCGAGGCCGTCGTCGCAGCACAGGGATTTGACGGCCTGATTTCGATCGGCGGCTGCGACAAGAACATGCCGGGTTGCGTCATGGCGATGGCGCGGCTGAACAGGCCGTCGGTATTCGTATACGGCGGGACGATCAAACCCGGCGCGAAGCGGCGGGACATCATCTCCGTATTCGAAGCGGTGGGCGCTTTGTCGAGTGGTGCGATCGATGAGGCGACTTTGCTTGAAGTGGAGCAAACGGCCATTCCAGGCCCGGGCGCATGCGGCGGTATGTACACGGCGAACACTATGGCGTCCGCGATCGAGGCACTGGGACTGAGTCTGGCAAACAGTTCGGCACAGGAGGCCGTATCGCAAAACAAGATTGACGACTGCCAGCGTGCCGGAGAGGCCGTCATGAATTTGATTGAAAAGGATATCAAACCGCGCGATATCCTGACGCGTGAAGCATTTGAGAATGCGATTACAGTGGTCATTGCGTTAGGCGGTTCGACAAACGCTGTCTTGCATTTGTTGGCAATTGCAAAGGACGCGGGTGTCGATCTCACGCTCGACGATTTCGCCCGCATAGGCGCATCTGTCCCGGTGCTTGCCGACGTAAAGCCAAGTGGCCGATACCTGATGTCAGAGCTAATCGACATCGGCGGCATTCAGCCGCTATTGAAACGCTTGCTCGACCGGGGCTTGTTGCATGGCAGCTGCATGACGGTAACAGGTCGCGCTGTGGCGGAAAATCTTGCCGATGTTGCGGACTATCCCGATGGCCAGGATATCGTTCGCGACTTCGACAATCCGATCAAGGCGGAGAGTCATCTGGTCATCATGTACGGTGACCTTGCACCCGATGGCGCCGTGGCGAAGATCACAGGCAAGGAAGGCTTGCGATTCGAGGGTCGCGCTCGCGTATTTCATTCAGAGGAACTCGCCCTGCAAGCGATTCTGAATGATGAAATCTCCTCCGGCGACGTCATTGTCATTCGCTATGAAGGACCGAAAGGGGGGCCCGGTATGCGCGAGATGCTGAGCCCGACCGGAGCGATAATAGGCAAAGGTCTCGGCGCTGACGTTGCGTTGATAACGGACGGGCGCTTTTCCGGCGGCAGCCACGGTTTCGTTGTAGGCCACGTTTCTCCGGAGGCGGCCGTGGGTGGGCCGATCGCGCTCATTGAGGACGGCGACGTGATTACGATCGATGCTGAAGAACGTCGCATCGACATTTCGGTCGATGCCGAAGAACTTGCCAGGCGCAGGGCGAACTGGGTGCGACCCAGGTCCGGCGTGACCACCGGCGCATTGGCGAAATACCGCGCAGAGGTGTCTTCGGCGTCACAGGGCGCCGTGACCGTGGCACCGGCCTGGGACGAATAGTTTTACTTTTATCGCGCTCTTGCCTGGTTTTTGATCGCCTCTTACGTAGCAAAGATGAAATATTCGGGCGAACACTTGACCTCGCAAGTCAGGTCCGATTTACTGCGTCGACGAGATTGAATTGCATCCACGTAGTGTGCCGGAACGCCGTGTTTATCGGCGTCCATAAACACATAAAACAAATGGCGCGCCAGAGGTGCGTGGGTGTGACTGGCAGTAGCACCGGCTGACTTTGAACCGGCTATTGTCCATAAACCCGCAAGGAATTTCCGAGCGGGTTTTTTTTAATGGAGCATGATGGCAAAGACGCGATTGTGATCATGGCGGTTTTTTGACAAAAATGAAGCAGCTTGACCAGGCGATATCGCTTTTCAGGGGAAAATCTGCAGGCGGTTCGAGAGGCTCAACAAGGCCGATCAGAGCAGTTTCTGGCTAATCGCCTGAGTCATTTCGACAGTACTCATTACCGCATCGCCAGCTACCGCCAGATCGGCCGTCCTTGCACCGCTCTGGATAACATCGCGTATGGCTGACTCAACTGCAGTCGCTTCCTCGTTCAGGTCCAGGCTATGGCGCAATAACATCGCAACACTGGCAATGGTCCCGCAGGGGTTCGCGATTCC
>JAZFPY010000118.1:0-11475 GCA_036444875.1 Woeseiaceae bacterium
GCGGCTCAAGCGGCTTTGCAATGGCCATGGAGCCAAATCGTTGCCTGAACATCTGACCGAACAGCAGGAGACCGAGAATCAGCGCAAGTCCGGTGCCACCAAGCCACATCAACCATGACCAGGAACCGCTGGTGCCGCCAATGGAGGCACTGTCCCCGCGGGTTTCGCCAGCGGCGACCGGTTGAACCACGCTGGGATCCGTGATTCCTGTATCGGGAAACATCATGGAACCTGTGATATCGCCGTCGGCCGGAGCCCCTATCGGAGACACGAACGGGCTGTCGTCACCGAAGACAATGTCTCCGGGCCGGAGGTTCGCAAATTCGGAAATGCCTGTGTCGGGTTCCGAGACTGAAGGCACTTCGATCTCTGGCGCGTCTGATACAGTGGCTGCAGGCCCTTCATCCGGTACAAAAAATATATCTTCGGTCTCGAGTGCGGCCGGCGCCTCATAACCTGTATAAGCTTGCGCATAGCCGGGCTCACTTGCCGCTGGCATAACAGCTTCGGCAACAATCGGTTCTGATGCTGCAACCGACAGGTCCGGTATCTCGAGCCAGCTACCGGCTTTCAGCCGATTCCGGTCACCGTTGACGAACGCACCTGGGTTTGCGTCAAATATCCGGTCGGCGGCCGGCCATAGTGCGATCGAACGATCGGATATGCGCGAGGCAACATCCCCCAGTGAATCTCCGCTTTGCACCAGGTAGCGGCTGTTTTCGGAGATTGGCGAGCGATCCGTATTCCTGCTCCACTCGATCCGCGGTTGTGGTTTCGATACCTCGGCCACGGCTGTGGAAGTCACCGCCACGGAAGGCGAAGCGGCGGAAGGCTCCACAACGACAGGCGCCTCTGCGATGGGCTGTGCTGGGTCTATCATCAACGTAAATTGACGCGTGAGGTGTGCCGTATAGGGACAGTCGACTGAAACCTGCATTGTCAATAATGGTTCCCGAATAGCACGTTTGCCCGTCAGGAGAATCATTCCATCGGCAATGCTGATCGTTGCCTTGCTGATGGAGGGCAGGCCATTGGCCGCGAGACCGGGCCGCAGATAGACGCAATAGTTATGCAGCGCTTCATGCGGGTTCAACGCGTATGCAATGCTTGCGCGTAACGGCTGTCCCAACGTCGAGTTGACTTTCAATTCGCCGAGTTCGAGAGCCGAAGCCGACACAGCCATCATGCTGCATGCACCGCCAACGGCCATCAGTGCAGGCAACAGCTGCTTGCGGTTGTTTCTGCATTTGCCGGTGGTCCTGTTCTTTTTGTTATTTCGTTTTGATGCTTTCACAAGTTCATACCCCGGTATTGGTATTGCCCCAATCGGCAGTTTCGACCGTCCGGTCCATATCAATCACCGAGCAAGCGGCAAAATCCCGGACTAGCAAAGAGATACGGCAGATTAGAGCGACCTGAAAAAGCTGTAAACATACCTTTTCTATGTTTCGGGAATTTACTGCCGATGAAGGTGTTCTCGACGGCAAAAGTGCGACGTAAGTCACATTTTCCTGCCGGTTAATTCGGGGACCGTCCACGATTTAACGGGTTCAACCGGTCTTGGCCGGGCCAAGCTCGGGTTCCTGTAGCACGACCTCTGGCTCGTGGACATAGTGTCCCTGCATGAAGTGCACGCCGAGCTGGAACAGTACGGCCATTGCGTTTGCGTTTTCGACGCGCTCGGCAATGGTTTCTATGTTTCTCTGGGCCGCGGCGGTCGCCACTTTCTGGACACTGTCTTGCATCTTCGTGTCTGTGGTCAAGGTGTGCATGAGTTCGCCGTCGATCTTGATGTAATTCGGTTTCAGAATGTCGAGAATCTGGAACTGGTCCTTATCGATACCATAGTGCTCGAGTGCAAATCGCACGCCGAGTTCGCGCAGTTGCTCGACTACTTTCCTGGTCTGTTTGATGTGTTTCGCTGCTTCTCGCTCGGGGATCTGCAGGCAGAGTCTGCCGGGATCCATCTGGCGGTTTTCGAGTTCCTTGGCCATCCATGGAATCAGCGATGGTTCCTGCACCGAATGTCTGGACAGCCGCACAAAAACCTGTGTCGCGGCACCGTCATTACAATAGTTCATCGACGCTGCAATAATCCAGCGGTCGATGTTCTGCATCAGGTTGTTTCGTTCGGCGGCCGGTAGAAATTCGGACGGCAGAATCTCGCTGCCTTGCTCGTCGATCATGCGCACGAGCATGTCGTACATTCCAGCCGACTCGCTTCGCAGGCCTGCGATGGGCAACTGGGCAAGGCGAAACCGGTTTTCCATGAGGGCGGCCTTGATGCGCTTGATCCAGATCGCATCGTATTTCCTGAGTCGAGTGCTCTCGTCGGTGGACTCACTCAGGCACACCGAATTGCCGCCACTCTGTTTGCCTTTGTCGTGTGCATTCGCGACCGCGGAGATCAACTCTTCGAAGCTGGAATAGACGCCGCTGACTGCACAGACCCCGACCGTGCAGGTCAATGTCGCGGTCTGATCGCCAACCTTGAATTTATATTTTTCGATGTGATCACAGAGCTGCTGCGCCCAGACCTCGGCGTCACGCTCATTGCCACGTTCGAGCAGGGCCATAATGACGGTCCCTTCGAATCGTCCCGCAACATCGCGTGGATGCAGGCGCTTCCGGACCTCCTCGGCGAACTGCGCCAGAACCTCTTCGGTATTCAGGATCCCAACATCGCTGCGGACCTCGGAAAAATCGTCGGGCTTTATGTAGGCGAGCAAATGCAGTCCGGACTTCGGACTGTTTTTGAGACGTTTCTGAATACGCTCCAGAAATTGTGCCCGGTGAAACAACAAAGTTGTCGGGTCGCGCTGGAGGGCGTCGTGGACCAGTTTGGTCGGCTCCTCCGGCTTTTTCTCCGGGGGGGCAATGCGGATCTGCACGTATGAGCCGTCATCAAACTCGACGAATTGAAAGGCGAGTTCGAGCGTATCAGCATCGGTCCGCCCGAGGCTGGATTTCGCGACCAGTTTTTCACCTGGTTGCCACTTCCCCTTCTCGGTGGCAACGATGGCACCCTTTACTGCGGCCTGACTTTCCGCTCCAAAGTAATCCATGATCGTCAGGCCAACGACCTCGTTCTTGTTGGCCGATTTAAATAATTTCAGCCAGGCTGCATTCACTTCCGTAATTATGCCTTCCTGAACATTCGCAATCGCACTCGCAGATCCCTGCATGTAGTTGTTTAACTGACGCCGGTACTCTGTTGCAGAGTTGAGGGTCGAGTTGAGCGCGCGTTCGACACGGAAGGCACGGAGTTCCCGCGCCACAACCGCCTGAAGTCTGCCTTTTCTCTCGACTGAAACGAGATCGCAGGCCCCGGCCTGCATCGCTTCCTGAATGCCGGCCTCGTCAACGGTTTCCTTGACTGCAATAACCGGTACTTCAGGCTGGTAGGCGTCTTTGTGTTTGATTACCTGTCGAATTTCGTCCGGGTAACCTTCGCTGTTGAGAATGATCAGGTCGATGCGTTCGGCGCACAGCGTCTCGTCGAATTTCTCCGGACTCGAGATCCAATGGCAGTGCGCGACGTGCCCTGCATCGCGCAGAGTACTGTTTACTCGCTCGACGTCGTCCTGATTTTCACTCAGGACGGCAATCGATATGACTTGTCGCTGGTTCAAATGACCGTCTCTATGTAGCGTCCCTGGTACCAATTTGCCCGTGGCAGCGAAGACGCGCCGATATCATGTACAGGGCAGATGAGTCTAACCAAGACACCCAGACTAGTCCCGGCCGCGACCCCAAAACCGTGACGGGTATCAAATTATCGCAACAAATGCAGGGCGCGCCCTGCATCCGGGGCGTTTGTCCTGTGGCAATATCGATACTTCGGCCAGCATAAGCTGTTGTTTCGTGGGGGACTTGCAGCAGGTATAGTGGCCACTGACGTAGTGGCCAGCGACGATTACGTGCCCCAAAGTCAGCGGTAAACCAACACCAAGACAATGGCCAATTACAGCACTAACGAATTTCGATCCGGGCTCCGGATCATCATCGATGGCGATCCCTGTGTCATTGTGGAGAACGAATTCGTCAAACCCGGCAAGGGGCAAGCGTTTAATCGCGTCAGGATTCGCAACCTGAAGACTGGAAAGATCGTCGACAGGACATTCAAGTCCGGTGAGAGCGTCGAAGCAGCCGATGTTCTGGAAACGGAAATGCAATTCCTGTATGCCGATGGTGAGTACTGGCACTTCATGCTGCTCGATACATACGAGCAGTTTGTCGCCGATGAAAAGTCTGTTGTCGACGCAAAAAAATGGTTGACTGATCAGGATTTATGTCAAATTACGCTCTGGAATAACAGGCCGCTGCTCGTCGAGGCGCCCAACTTCGTCGAGCTCGAGATTACCGAAACTGACCCCGGTGTGAGGGGAGACACTGCGAGTGGCGGCGTCAAGCCGGCGACACTCATAACTGGTGCGGTTGTTCGCGTACCATTATTTGTGGAGCAAGGCGAGGTAATTAAAGTCGATACACGCTCCGGAGAATATGTCTCGCGCGTCAAATAAATTCAAAGCCGCCGTTCTTGCGCTTGAGACTCTTAATGAACAATTCACACAGTGATTCCACGCCCTCCTGATCGTGGCTGCTGAAGCGCGCTAATCGCGGACTGTCTATATCGAGCACGCCTAACAGTCGGCCGTCTGAGATCAGCGGTACGACAATCTCTGATCTCGATGCAAGATCACAAACAATGTGTCCGTCGAAGTCATGCACATCAGACACCCTTAAGGTCATCATTTGCTCGGCGGCGACTCCGCAGACGCCTCGTCCCATCGGAATGCGGACACAAGCTGGCTTGCCCTGAAACGGACCAAGCACGAGTTCGTTGTCACGCAACACGTAGATGCCCAGCCAGTTAACATCGGGCAGGGCGTCGAAGGCGAGCGCGACAAAAAGTGCCGCATTCGCCAGTGCATCCGATTCATCTTTTAACAGGGCATCGAGTTGCGCGCCCAGCAAGCTGTAATCAACAGATTGATCGTCAGTCATTTTCGTTCCGCCGCTCGAAAGCAAAACTTAACGCCTGCCGGATATCGCCGGTGCCTTCATTCAACATGTGCACGCGGTCGAACCCTACCGCAACACCCGCACAAGCCGGCAACCCGGACGCCAACGCCGCGATTAACGCCCTGTCAATCGGCCGTTGCGGTCTTCCGGCCAGTTTACGGGCGCTCTGATCGGCCTCGAATCGACTGCTTTGTTCTTTGGCATCAACGAGTTCCACGTAACCATTGGCAAGCTCAAGGTCGCCGGCAAAGACCTCAAACCTGTCGGCAACGGATGCATCGTCGGGGCAGATCCGTGAGAGCGCAGCCTGGCTGGCAGGATAGTGGCACAGTGCCGTGAGTCTGTCTGTTGGAAATTTGCTTGAGATTTTTTCGGCAAGAATCAGATCGAGCCAGTCATCGCGGCTGTCTCCGAGTGACTGTTTGAGTTGATCGTCCGCGGCCGCTGCTGCCGAGAGGGTCTCGATGTCGGCTGTCGATGAATCGATGCCGGCAAACTCGGCAAACGCCTCCGCATGACTCAGCAGCATGGGTGCCTTGTCAAAGCGTTTCGCATCGACAAGGGTCGTGATGAATTCAAGTGTGTCCTGCACGATGTCGTTCAGGCCGAAGTCCAGTCGATACCATTCGACCATTGTGAATTCGGGCTGATGGTAACGGCCTGCTTCAGCGTCGCGGAATACCTTGCAGATTTCGTAGATGTCGGGATAACCCGCGCTGAGGAGCCGCTTCATGCAATACTCAGGTGATGTCTGCAGAAACCAGGACTTATCGGGATCTAATTGCAGCGCGACTTCAATACTTTCGATGTGCGGGTCGCTGGCCGCAAAACGGGACAGTATCGGTGTGTCAACTTCAAGAATATTCCGTTCCTCAAAAAAGGCCCTGGCACGTTTCAACATCGCAGATCGGCGTGAAGCGGATGCAACACTCGATAATGGTTGCCAGGTTGGCTGTGTGGTCATCACTAGTGGTCCAACAAATCTTTTTATTTCACTATTCGTCCCAGCGATTCGCCCATCCTGAGTGCTTCTCCTGATTCCAGTCCGGACCTCCAGTCGCAAACGCCGGGCGGCAACAGCAAGATGATCGTCGAGCCCATGTTGAACCAGCCAAGTAGATCGCCTTTGTTAACTGTTTTCGGTTGAGACGATGATCGCAAGTCGATGTTTTCGACCACGTGTCCCTTGCGTGGCCTTATTTCCCCGGTCCATGGCGTCGTAATGCTGCCGACATTCAACGCGCCAACGAAGATCAGGACCATGGGGCCGGCGGACGTCCGGAAGTGGCAAATGAGTCGCTCGTTTCGCGTGAAGAGCCCGCGAAGGAATGACACCGTTGTCTCGTTGACACTGAAAAGCGATCCCGGGACAAAATGTACGGCGACAAGCTCACCTGCAAGCGGCGCATGTACCCGGTGATAGTTAAAAGGCGCCAGGTAAATAGTCGCGAACGAACCGTCATAGTAGCGTTGCGCCTCATCGAGGTCTGTTGCCAGCAATTCTTCAAGGCTGTAGTCATGTCCCTTTGCCTGCAACACCGCATTCCTCTCGATGCTCCCTGCCGCACTGATAATTCCGTCTGCGGGAGACACGATCGACAAATCCGATGAGTCGATCGGGCGCGAACCGTCTGCCAGTTCCCGAGTGAAGAAATCATTGAAGCTTATGAAACCGTCCGGCACGGATTTCTGTACTTCATCCAGGTTGACCTCGTAGAACTTTACGAAACTGCGAATCAGAAAGTCCTTGATCAACCGTACTCGTATGTGCGCGAGGCGATAGACAATTGCCGTGATCAGACGCTTCGGCATCATGCGCTGAAAAAGCAAGAACAGTTGTGCGATAAAAACGGCCATTATGATCCCTGGTAGCCCAACAAGCTTATTTTCTGGTTTTAAGTTGCGTGTTTACAATGAGTATACCGCCGGCGTTGTACTCGAATTGTAGCGTCACCGATTGGCCCGGAGCTAACTCGCTTACCGGTTCGATCAGCATGAGGTGTTTGCCACCCGAGACGAATTGCGTGCGGGTTCCTGCATCCAGTGTCAATGAGTCCAGCCTGCGCATGCGAATTACGTCGTCAACGGTCATGCTTTCATGAATTTCAACTTTCGCGAATTCCGGACTGGATACCTGCTGGATGGTTAGCGCCTCTTGACTATGGTTGTGAAGCGTCAGGTAGGCGGCGGAGACTTCGCTGCCCGGAAGCGGGGCAAAGGCAACCACACCCGTCGCGGTCAAAGGCGGCCCGGATTCGCCGCAGCCTGCGATTAGTACCGCCAGATACAATACGAGGAGAAGCGGCCTGCGAAAAATCAAAGTCACTTCGATTCCAGGATCAGCGGCAAGTCATGCAAGAGCTTTTCAACGCTCTGCGGTGCGCTGAACAAGGCATGAAACTCGGCGGACGGGTTGATTACCAGCACAGCAGCAGAGTGATCGACGTTGTAGCCGCCGTCATCGCCAGGGGACTTTGCGAAAAAGATGCCGAGCCGCTTTGTCAGTTTCTGCAACTCACTCAAGTCACCCGTCAGCCCGATGATGTCTTGGCCGAAGTAAGAAACATAGGATTTCAGGACTTCGGCGTCGTCTCTTTCCGGATCGACACTTATCAATATGATTCTAGGCAAAATCGCTGCGGCCCGGCCCTGGGCAGCCAACTTTTCCCTCGCAACAGCCAAACTTTGCATGGTCGCGGGACAAACGTCGGGGCAGTGGGTAAAGCCGAAAAAGAGCAGACTCCAGCTGCCTTTCAGTGATTCTCGCGTAAACGTGCTGCCGTTGTGGTCAATTAGCGTAAAATCCGGCAAAACCATCGGTGATGGAAGAACTGTTGCGTATTCCGGCCGTGCGACCGGCCCCGTATACGCGCGCATGAAAAACCATCCGCCGCCGATCAAGGCAATCGCAATCAGGACGAACGCAAAATGTATTCTTGGATGGCTCATATGCCGTGCATTCTAACCTCTGATGGCGCTGTCCGACCGCCAAGGATGGCGCGATTGCAGGTGTTGCAGGAGTATGCACCTGCCTGACGGGCGATGGCTTTTCGATGCACCAGAATTTCAACAATAAGCCCCCGCAAACTGTCGCGGATTTCATCCGCCAGACGGCGACTGCCTTCGAAAATGCCGGGCTAAGCTACGGACACGGCACCGACAATGCGCTCGACGAAGCGGCCTATCTGGTATTTGCGAGGCTCGGCCTCGACCATGAACGGGCCGAGCAACACTACGCCCGGGAAATAGATAAAAAAGAATCGGTACTGCTTGCGCTACTGGTTGAAAAACGCATCCGCGAGCGAGTGCCGGTGGCTTACCTGGTGAGGCAGGCCTGGTTCGCGGGCCTCGAGTTCTATGTCGATGAACGGGTTGTGATTCCGCGTTCTCCGCTAGCCGAAATCATCCTTAACCGCTTCGAGCCCTGGGTGGATCCGGGCAGCGTCCGCCGCGCCGCCGACCTTGGCACCGGCAGCGGGTGCATCGCCATCGCGATGGCGATTGCTTTTCCCAATGCCGTAATTGACGCGGTGGACATCTCGCAAGACGCCTTGGGTGTAGCCGCGATCAATGTCGATCGTCACGCCCTGAAAAGACGCATCCGGCTGATTCGATCCGGTTTTTTCAACAATCTGGAGCATGTCCGCTACAACCTGATCGTCAGTAATCCGCCCTATGTCGATCGGCATGACATGAACGATCTGCCGCCCGAATTCCGACACGAGCCGGCAGATGGGCTGGCTGCCGGCGATGATGGTCTGGATTCGGTCATAACGATCCTGCATGATGCGTCACGTTTCCTCGCTGAAGACGGAATACTTGTTGTCGAAGTGGGCAACAGCCAGGCGGCGCTCGAGCAACGGTTTCCGGAGATCGCGTTCGTCTGGCTTGAATTTGAACATGGGGGCAGCGGCGTATTCCTGCTGACCCGAGACGAGATTGATCGCTATCAGGATGTCATAGACAGGGCAGCATCCGAGCGGAACTAGTACTCCGTCAAGGTGATATTGATGGATTCAGAGCCACCCAGATGATCCAAGACAAGGCGCAGTTCGCAGTGAATGGCATGTCCTTTACAAGGACTGCAACGCCGTATTGGATCATCTGGGTAGCTCCCTTCGGGCGAGCCGTGAAGCGGTCGTCCGCGGTGTTGCGCCTCTTGGCAAGGACGCGCCATTACCGGCAAGGTGCGCCTGGCGGCCAACCGCTTCACGACTCGCTGAGCCCATCAATATCACCTTGACGGAGTACCAAGATGTCGGGCAACAGTTTTGGAAAAATCTTCACGGTCACGACCTATGGTGAGAGCCACGGCCGTGCGCTTGGCTGCATAATTGATGGCTGCCCGCCGGGCATGCCACTCGATGAATCGGACATCCAGGCCGATCTTGAACGCCGCAGGCCGGGGAAGTCACGGCACACGACCCAGCGCAAGGAACCCGATCAGGTACAGATCCTTTCCGGCGTCTTCGAAGGACAGACAACGGGAACGCCGATTGGTCTGCTCATCGAAAACAAGGACCAGCGCTCGAAGGACTACAGCGACATCAAGGATAAGTTCCGTCCGGGCCACGCGGACTATACTTATCAGCAGAAATACGGCATCCGCGACTATCGGGGTGGCGGCCGCTCATCGGCCCGCGAAACGACCATGCGAGTGGCCGCCGGAGCAATTGCCCGGAAGTACCTGCGGCAACGGCTCGGGATCGAGATCAAGGGCTACGTCTCGCAGCTCGGACCGATCAAGCTCGAGGCCAAAGACCTGACGGCTGTCGATGAGAATCCGTTTTTCTGTGCCGATCCGGAAAAAATTCCAGAGCTCGAGAAGTTCATGGACGAATTGCGCGAGGAGGGTGATTCGATCGGCGCCAGGATCAGCGTGCTGGCGACGAATATTCCGCCTGGACTTGGGGAACCGGTGTTCGACAAGCTCGAAGCGGACATTGCACATGGCTTGATGAGCATTAATGCAGTAAAAGGCGTCGAACTTGGCGCCGGTTTCGCCGCCGTGAATCAACGCGGCAGTCAGCATCGCGACGAGCTGTCGGCGGACGGCTTTAATAAGAATGATGCCGGCGGCACGCTGGGTGGCATCTCGTCCGGCCAGGACCTGCTGGCCAGCATCGCGCTTAAGCCGACCTCGAGTATTTCCGTTCCCGCTGCCACCGTCGATAAAAAGGGCAAAGCCACTGAGATCGTAACAACGGGCAGGCATGACCCCTGCGTAGGTCTGCGGGCGACACCGATTGCCGAGGCGATGATCGCGTTGGTGTTGATGGACCACTATCTCAGGCATCGCGCACAAAACGCGGATGTCGAATCGGGTACGCCGGTAATTACGCGAAAAACCAGGTAGCTGGTCATACTCGCGTGCCGTTCATAGATTAGAGTCAAGCTGAGAGGACAATCGAACCCACATGGCGGAGTCATTTGATATCGCGGTTGTCGGCGCGACCGGTATGGTCGGCGAAAGCACGCTGGAGATATTGTCCGAGCGAAAATTTCCGGTCGGCACCGTGCATGCACTGGCCAGCGAACGGTCAGTCGGCACAGATGTTAATTTCGGTAACCGGAGCCTGGATGTCGAAAACCTGGCGGATTTCGATTTTTCGCAGGTGCAAATCGGATTTTTCTCTGCCGGCGCATCTGTGTCGGACGAGTACGCGCCCAAAGCAGCGGCATGCGGTTGCGTTGTCATCGATAACACATCCCGCTTTCGTTACGAAGATAATATTCCGTTGGTTGTTCCTGAAGTAAATCCGCAGAGGATTGCCGATTACAAAGCAACGGGCATCATTGCAAATCCGAATTGCTCGACGATTCAAATGGTCGTTGCGCTAAAACCGATTTATGACGCAGCAGGCATCAAGCGAATCAATGTCTCGACATATCAGGCGGTGTCGGGTGCCGGCAAAGGTGCTGTCGAAGAACTGGTGCGCCAGACCACGGCTCTTCTAAACGGCCGTCCGCTTGAAATCGAAGGCGACGCAAAGCAGATTGCGTTTAATGCAGTGCCGCATATCGATCAATTCCAGGATAATCGCTACACCAGGGAAGAAATGAAAATAGTTTGGGAAACGCAAAAGATTCTCGGTGACGAAAAAATCGCCATCAATCCGACGGCAGTACGCATTCCGGCATTCTTCGGACACTCGGAAGCCGTCCACATCGAGACGGAACGCAAGATTTCGGCCGAGGAAGTCTGCGCACTGATGCGAGATGCCCCCGGCATAGAGCTCGTGGACGGCACAGAGACCGGCGCCTACCCGACAGCCGTCACGGAAAGCGCCGGAAACGATCTGGTATATGTCGGACGAGTCCGCGAAGATATCAGTCATCCGCGGGGAATTAACCTCTGGGTGGTGTCCGATAACATACGTAAAGGCGCTGCTCTAAATAGCGTCCAAATAGCTGAAATATTGGCGAAAAACTATTTATAAGCTATAGTTC
>JAZFPY010000119.1:0-7398 GCA_036444875.1 Woeseiaceae bacterium
ACGGCGCGGCGCATGTCGTCCATTTTTATCGTTATTTTGCAGTTGTCGAGACCCAGCGGGTGACAAAACGGGATCAGTTCGTGTGTTTTTTTCGATGCCATGACGCCCGCAATGATTGCCGTCACGAAGACCGGGCCTTTGGCCGTTCGGATGTCGCCATCCGCAAATTGGTCGGCAACGACTGCCGGAAACTCGACGATCGTTCGGGCATGGGCCTGCCTGTCGGTCGCCTCTTTATGGCTGACATCGACCATCGTCGGCAGGTTGTCTTGATCGATGTGACTAAGCTTGCCCATACCGGCTACCCGCCCATGCGATACATTTCGACTTTGTTCAGCAGCGGTTGTTCATCGGCTTCGGGTCTGCGCAACTCGCTGTAGCGGTCGGCACGCTGCAACCAGATTCTGGACAGTATGTCGGCCAGCTCGGCATCGTCGGCGCCGTTTCGAAGCGGCTCCCGCAGGCTGGTGCCAGTGGTCGCGAACAGGCAGGTATAGAGGACGCCGTCTGCTGACAGGCGCGCGCGGTTGCAGGCCCCACAGAACGGCTCCGTGATGGAAGAGATAAAACCGATTTCTCCCTGGCCGTCGAGATAGCCGTAACGATTCGCAACCTCTCCGTGGTAGCTGCGGTCAATTGCCCGCAGTGGCCAGCGTTTGTGTATTTGCTGGTAGATTTCTTTGGACGGCACGACCTGGTCCAGGCGCCAGCCGTTGCGGTTGCCAACGTCCATAAATTCGATCAGTCGCACGATATGACCACTGCCGCGAAAGTGTTCGAGCAAATCAAGAAACTGGTGGTCATTCATGCCACGCTGCACGACCACGTTGATCTTGATCGGCGTGAGACCGGCCTTCTCCGCCGCTTCAATGCCCTGTAATACCTTCGTCACGTCACCGCGATTGCCGCTCATGCGCCTGAAGGTTTCCTCGTCGAGGCTGTCGAGACTGATCGTGACTCTCTGCAACCCCGCGTCCGCCAGTGTTTGCGCGATCGGCGCCAGCAGCATGCCATTCGTCGTCAGCGCAAAATCGTCGACCCCGGACAGCTTGCTAAGCCTGGCTATGAGATCCGGGATCGTCTTGTCGAGCAGCGGCTCGCCGCCGGTCAATCTCAGTTTCGTGACCCCAAGTCCGACCGCAACTGCAGCGATTCTCTGAATTTCTTCGTGGCTCAACAGCTCCTGTCTCTTCAGGAACTGGTAATCGGCATGGTACTGCGTTTCCGGCATGCAATAAGGGCAACGGAAATTGCATCGATCGAGCACGGAAATCCTCAGGTCGCGCAGAGGCCGCCCCAGCGTGTCCCTGGGGCCCGTGTCTGCTACCTGATCTTTGTCGCTTTGTGTGTGTCGCACAGCCATCCGGCCATTCTGCCCGAAACCGGCCCTTTGGTTAAGCTAAAACGCCTGCCACAACAGCCTGAGAGAGACGGCCAGTACGACGAACCCGGTCAGCCGCCGGATCGGCGCCGCCGGCAGCCATGTCGCGCCCAGCCGGCTGCCGAACTGGCCGCCAATCAGCACGGCCAGGGGAAGAGCCAGATATGCCGTATTAAGTAAAACCTCAGCCTGGCTACCGAGTTTGGTCAGCTGCCCGCCCAGTCCGGCAAGAGAATTGACGAGTATAAAAAAGGCACAGGTCGCCGCAACCGTCTTGGCGTCAGCCAGGCGCATGAGGTGCAGCGTGGGCGCCAGATAGATGCCGCCACCGATGCCCGTAATGCCGGCAAGCGCGCCGAGGACCGCCCCGAGAACGAGCCGCGGCAACATGCCGAACGGCCTGCTGGCACCGGTTATCGAGCCCCAGCGGCGATCCAGAATCATCAGAAACCCTGCGACGAACAGTGCGGCTCCCAGCGTTACCAAGAAGCTCGCTTCCTCGATCCGAATGTAGCCCCCCAAAAACGCGGCGGGTATTGACGTGACGACAAGCGGAAACGTAAAACCGAGATTGAGATGTCCGGCCCTCGCGAAGTGAAACACGCCGCCGGTCACAACCACGATGTTGCACAGCAATGACACCGGCGGCACGAGATCGTAGGCCATGCCTGTCTCGATCAGGATGGCTGTGTATGTTGAACCGCCCCCAAAACCGACCGAAGCATAAAGAAATGCCACGACAATAAATGCCAGCGCAGTATAAATCATTGTGTGGCCTCAGCCAAATATGTTATTCAATTCAAAAACTTAAGCTTCTTTTCGGCACTTTCTTGTGCGGCGCAACATAGGCCGCTATACTGCTCGCCCCGACGGCGGGTGGCGCTGATGGTAACCTGAATTCAGGCGATTCCACAGGTACCTGAGCCCGTGATGTGGAGGTGTTGTACGCGCCATGCGGCGGCGGCGAACGACACAATATGAGAAGGAATTTCGGATGGACATAATTTTCTCTGAAGAAGAATTGGCTTTCCAACAGGAAGTCAGGACCTTTCTGAAGGAAAAATACCCGGACGATATCCGCAAGAAACAAGACAGCGGCATCCCGCTGAGCAGGGGCGACATGATCCGCTGGCAGAAAATCCTGTACGAACAGGGCTGGGCCGCCGTCAACTGGCCGGTCGAGTATGGCGGAACCGGTTGGACTCCGATCCAGCAGCACATTTTCGACAACGAAATCGGCGCCGCAAACGCGCCCGAGTTCCTGCCCTTCGGCGTGAAAATGATTGGCCCGATTATTTATATGTTCGGCAACGATGAGCAGAAACAGCGGTTCTTGCCCGACATACTCTCCAGTGACGTATGGTGGTGCCAGGGCTACTCCGAGCCCGGATCCGGATCCGACCTCGCCTCCCTGAAAACCAAAGCCGAAAGACAGGCAGACCATTATCTCGTCAATGGAACCAAGACCTGGACAACACTTGCCCAGTACGCCGACTGGATTTTTTGTTTGGTACGGACCAGTTCGGATGGCGCGCGCCGACAGGAAGGTATCAGTTTTTTACTGATCGACATGCAGACGCCCGGCGTTTCGGTGAAGCCGATTATTACGATCGACGGCGTGCAGGAAATTAACGAGGTGCATTTCGAGAATGTCAAAGTGCCGCTTGAAAATCTTGTCGGCGAAGAAGGCAAGGGCTGGACCTACGGCAAGGTATTACTGCAGCACGAACGCACCAATATGGCCACCGTCCCACGCTCGAAGTACCGCTTGAACCGACTGAAGGAGCAGGCCGGACAGTCCGCGCACGGTGGTGCACCATGCCTGGACGATCCAAATTTCGCCAGAAAAATAGCGGCGGTGGAGATCGAACTCAAAGCGCTGGAGTACACCGAGCTCCGTACATTGGCTGCAGTCGCCATCGGCAAGGCGCCGGGACCCGAGTCGTCAATACTCAAAATCAAGGGCACGATGGTACAGCAGACGCTTGACGAGCTGCTCCTGGAGGCCGCCGGCTACTATGCCCTGCCTTACGTACCTGAGCAATATGACCTCGAATTCCCGAATTCTGAACGAATCGGCCACGGTGCAGAGACCAAATCATCACTGAAATATTTCAATAATCGCAAAGCTTCGATTTATGGTGGCTCGAACGAGATTCAAAAGAATGTCGTTTCCAAGCATGTGCTCGGACTGTAGGGAAACACCGACAGGACAATTTATGGACTTTTCTCTCAGTGAAGAACAATCGATGCTCGTGGACAGCATCGCCCGCTTCATCGACAATGACTACGACTTTGAAAAACGACAAAAAATTGCCGAATCCGAGAAGGGCTACAGTCCCGAGCTCTGGCAGACTTATGCCGAGCTAGGCTGGACGGCCGTGCCGTTTGCCGAAGACGATGGTGGTCTCGGCGGTGGTCCGATTGAACTGATGCTCATGATGGAGCAGTTCGGCCGTGGCCTCGTCGTCGAGCCGTTTCTGGCAACGATCGTACTGGCCGGCGGAGCGTTACGGAGAGCCGCATCTGCGGAGCAGAAAGAGCAATGGCTGTCCGGCATTATCGATGGAAGTATTCAGGCGGCACTCGCCTTCTCTGAGCCGCAGGGTCGTTTTGAAATTGCAGATATCGCCACAAATGCAACAGCAGATGGCGACAAATACATCCTGAATGGACAAAAGAACCTTGTTCTGAATGGTGCCAACGACGATCTTCTTATCATTCCGGCTCGTACCAGTGGCTCGCAGTCGGATGAGAACGGCATCACCTTGTTTGCCGTTGCGGCTGACAGCACGGGCATCGAACGAAAGTGTTATGCGACCGTCGACGCGCATCACGCGGCAGACATCACACTCAAAGATGTGCACGTTGATGCCGCTGCGGTTTTGGGAGAGGTCGGACAGGGCTTTGCAACACTGCAGGCCGTTATCGATGAGGCGACCTTCGCCGTCTGCGCCGAAGCGGTAGGCATCATGCGAAGCATGCACGACAAAACGGTCGAGTACTCCAAGAACCGCGTCCAGTTCGGTGTTCCGATCGGGACGTTTCAGGCACTCCAGCATAGAATGGTCGATACTCTGATGGCATGTGAGCAGACGAATTCGCTGCTTCTATGGACGGCAATGGTCAATACGGCCGGCGATCCGGATGCCCGGAAGGCCATTAGCGCACTGAAGCATCAGATAGGCACGACCGGGCGAAAGGTAGCCCAGGAGGCCGTGCAGATTCACGGCGCTATGGGCGTAACCTGGGAACTGGACATCGCGCACTATTTCAAGCGGTTTACGGTGATCGAACTCCTTTTCGGCAATGCTGGCTTTCACCTCAACAGGTATATTGAACTGTCCTGAGGCGTGGCCAGCCCGAACGCCTCATTGGTTGCACAAGCGGCCCAGGGCTGCGTTAGCCGGCGCTGCCTGACAGGCGATGCGGTATGATTTGTATCCATGAGCGACTGGCAGCCATCCGGCGTCATCACGATAACGACCGACTTCGGTCATAAAGGTCCGTTCGCTGCTGTCATGAAGGGTGTCATTCTGACGCGCTTTCCGGATGCGTCGGTCATCGATCTCGCCCATGACATCCCTGCACATTGGCCACCTGAGGCCGGTTTCTGGATCGCCCGTTCTTATCAGTATTTCCCCGACGGCAGCATACATGTTGCCATCGTCGATCCGGGCGTCGGCACCGAAAGGGAAATCATCATCGCCGAATACGACGGCCACGTGTTTATGGCGCCCGACAACGGTCTGCTGGCATCAGTGCTGGAAAAATCGGATGTGGTTTATCAACTCGTTTACGACAAACTGCAGTCACTCGGATTGTCAGCGCCCAGCCCCACATTTCACGGTCGCGACATTTTTGCACCGGTAGCAGCGGAAATGGCTGCGGGTCGCATAAGGCCGGCCGAAATCGGCGAAATGACAGCGCAATGGACACCGGCCTGGATCGATGACCCTGAGGTGCAAACGGGACGGGTCAGCGGTGTCATCATCACCGTCGACGCGTTCGGCAATCTGATCAGCAATATCGATGGCAGCCTTATCGAATCGTTCGGCAATCCTGTTGCACATATTGCGGGCCATGATTTTGCGCTCAAGACAACGTATGGCCAGGCAAAACCCGGGGAGTACCTGGCGCTCATCAACTCCTTTGGCGTTCTTGAAATCGCTCGCGCCGAGGGCAGCGCAGCAGAGGGCCTGGGTTCCGAACGCGGCGCACCGATTACAGTGATCGAAGGCGCAATGACTTAGCCCGGCTAAGCTTTTACCTGCTGCTGCAACGCCTGTTTTTCGATCTTCGCCCAGCTGTCTCGTAATGTCGCAATGCGATTGAATACAGGCTTGTCCGATGTCGAATCAATGTCGTCCGGCCGGAAATAACCAAGCCTCTCAAACTGAAACAAACTGTCTGTTTTGGCTTCGCCCAGCGAGGGTTCCAGTTGTGCCGTAACTGTCTCGAGCGAGTCGGGATTCAGATACTCCATGACATCGTCCGATGCTGCCGGGTCCGGCACGGTGAAGAGGCGATCGTACAACCGTACTTCCGCTGACAGCGCATGGCTTGCGAATACCCAGTGAATAGTGCCTTTTACTTTTCGGTCGCTACTGCCGGTACCACTCCTCGTGTCCGGGTCGTAACTGCAGTGCAGCTCAACAACCTTACCTGATTTGTCCTTGATGACTTCGTCACAACGAATAATGTAGGCATAGCGAAGCCGTACTTCGCCGCCGGGTCTCAGACGGAAAAATTTTCGCGGCGCCTCTTCCATGAAGTCGTCCTGCTCGATATATATCTCACGGCCGAACGGCAATTCACGGCTGCCGAGTTCGGGGCGGTTCGGATGATTCAGCGCAGCCAATTCCTCAGTCTGGCCCTCAGGATAATTCGTAAGAATGACTTTCAGCGGTCGGATAACGGCCATTCGTCGCGGCGCCGCGTGATCGAGGTTCTCCCGGATGCAGTTTTCCAGCGCCGCCATTTCAATCAGGTTTTCCTTCTTCGTTACACCGATCCTGCGACAGAACTCTCGTAACGCGGCTGCCGGATAGCCCCGTCGACGCATTCCAGCGAGTGTCGGCATACGAGGGTCTTCCCAACCGCTTACGATCTCATCCTCCACAAGCTTCGCCAGCTTACGTTTGCTCGTGACCGTGTAGGCAAGATTCAGTCGGGAAAACTCGTACTGATTCGGCCGGTGTGGTGGATTGATCTGGTCGATGAACCAGTCATACAGCGGCCGATGATCCTCAAATTCAAGGGTGCACAGCGAATGCGTTATGCCTTCAAAGGCGTCCGACAAACCGTGCGCAAAATCGTACATCGGGTATATGCACCACTTGTCACCGGTTCGCTGGTGAGGAATATGCCGTATGCGATAAAGTGTCGGATCTCGCATATTCATATTCGGTGAGCACATGTCTATCTTTGCCCGCAGCACGTGCATACCGTCTTCGAATTCGCCGGCACGCATACGGCGAAAAAGATCCATGTTATCTTCCACGCTGCGATTTCGATCGGGGCTGTCCTTGCCCGGTTCAGTCAACGTACCGCGATACTCACGAATTTCTTCGGCGTTCAGGCTGTCGACATAGGCTTTACCCATTGCGATGAGCCGTTCCGCTGATTCGTACAACTGATCAAAGTAGTCCGACGCATGGGTCAACCTGTCTTCCCAGTCAAAGCGGAGCCAATGGACGTCTCTCTCAATTGCTTTCGCAAACTCCTCACTTTCCTTGCCGGGATTGGTGTCGTCAAACCGCAAAAAAGTCTTGCCGTTGTTCTCTCCAGCAACGCCAAAATTCAGGCAGATCGATTTTGCATGACCGATGTGCAGATAACCGTTCGGCTCTGGCGGGAACCGGGTGACGACATTACCGCCATGTTTGCCGCTGGCAATATCGTCGCTGATGATCTGACGAATGAAATCTTTGGGCTGGTTATCGCTCATGAAAAATCTGTTGCCGGGTTTCAGACCGGCGCAATTGTACGCTAAAAGATAGGGGTCGAACCGCTAA
>JAZFPY010000120.1:0-12011 GCA_036444875.1 Woeseiaceae bacterium
GTCGGCCTTGTCGCCGCCGCAGCTGCCTTCTGCTTTGTCGGCCTTGTCGCCACCGCAACTGCCCTCAGCGTCCTTGTCGCCGCCACAGCTGCCTTCAGCTTTGTCGCCACCTTTGTCGCCACCACAGCTGCCTTCGCCCTCTCCGAGCATATAGGCAACGCTTAGCGTCGTCATGGCAAACGGACTCGCGCCCGTATCAGCGCTTGCAGCTTCAACGGCTGCAAGTGAGCCAGCCAGTGCTACGGCGACAGCCAAGGCAACGGGCTTTGCTACTTGTTTCTTAGACATTTCTATCTCCTACCTCTGGTCAATGTAAAAGGTGTCAGGTTTCAATTAGTGACACCCCCAAAAAGGAAAAAGGAAAACTTACCTGACACCTTCTTCCTAAATACTCCACTTCACCGTTTCGGTGACTCTCGTTTTCAACTCATCAATTCGTTCGCCGCGTACGCCGATGATCGCGATGCTGCCATCACCGACCGGAAGAATGACGCCTTCGATACTTTTGCCCTCAAGGCGTATCGGCATATCGACCATTTCTTCAGGCATCAGCAAAATCGTTACGGGGCCTTTCTTGCCTTGTATGACGAGGTGTGGAACTTCTCTGCCATTAATCTTGCAGCTCATGACATAGGTGATCAGGCCGAGATCCCGATCGAGCATCGCTATCGCCGGTCGCACAACAGAGTAAAGCCTCTGGTCGGACACGGCCACATCCGTCACCGTCAACGCCCGAGGCTCGTAGTCAAGGTGCGCGACAACCTGTTCAGCCAGCGTGCCGTCCTCCATGCCTGTGTTAGTCATGCGCACGCCGATAACCGTCGCCAGAACGACACTGGCAGCAAGACCGATCCAGGCCGGTGTGGTCCATCTGATCGGCCGGCGCGATGCCAGGTCGACAACATTGTCTTCGCCTGTCATAACCGGCAGCTCGGGCATCTTCAGGTCTGGCACGTCAATCGCAAGCGCCGCAGCAATCCTCACATCGAGCGCCTGCATCTGCGCCCTGACAGCCTTGCAGGACGAGCATTCAGCCGAGTGCAGGACGCCACCATCGAATGATTCCGACGGGTCTGCTGCTATTGCCTGTTTGTAGTCCTCGCAATTCATGTTTTGTCCGGCGGCGCTCTTACTGCCGCTCCTTCACCTAATTTCATCCTTCAACTTGTTGCGTGCCCGGTGCAGTCTGGTCAAAACAGCGCCCGGCTTGATGTCCATCAGTTCCGCGATCTCCCTCGTCGAATGCCCCATCAGGACCTGCAATACGAGCGGTTCGCGGTAATCGTCCTCCAATCTGTAAATAGCCTGTCTAACGTCATCGAGATCCGAGTCTGAACTTTCGGCAAGCATCGCGACTTGAGACGCGGTTAAGTTGTCGATGTCCACTGTCTCCAGTCGCTTCCTTTCGAAATATCTCGCATTCTCCCGGCGAACAATGGTCAACACCCATTGTTTTGCCGCTGCATCGTCGCGTAACCCATCCAGCGACTTCCAGGCTCTCAGCAATGCTTCCTGTACGACGTCTTCGGCGATCGCCGGGTCCCGGCAGAGCCAGGCTGCATAGCGGTACATATCCCGATGCCATACACCTACAAGGCGATCAAACCGCTGCTTGCGCCCCAAGTCCGCATCGCTATTATTCATACGAGATGACCTGCTGAATTGGCCAAATATTACTCACACTAAGGAAATATGTGCTTCAGGCGTGGAATCCTTACCGAAATACAGCCAAAATCCAAGTGTTACCGACGATGGCGATTGTGGTATGAGAAGGTCAACTCAGGGTCAGTTTCCATCCACCAGGCTAAGGCGAGTCCGCCGCAGTGCAGCATTGCGGCGTCTGGTCGCCGAATCCGCGCTCGGCCCTGCGGATCTGATTTATCCGATGTTCGTGCTGGACGGCAAGAAACGCTCGGAGGCCGTACCTTCGATGCCGGGTATTCAGCGACACAACATTGATGGTATTTTGAAGGAAACCGACCAGGCCGTATCTCTGGGGATTCCCGCTATTGCCTTGTTTCCGGTCATTGATCCCGGGCTAAAGAGCCTCAATGGTGAAGAATCCGCAAACCCGCTCGGACTCGTGCAGCGTACCGTTAAAGCCATCAAAGCGAAGCATCCCGACCTTGCCGTGATAAGCGATGTCGCACTCGATCCTTATACGACACACGGGCAGGACGGCATCATCGATGAGGATGGCTATGTGCTGAATGATGAGACTGTCGAGATGCTCGTCAAGCAGGCAGCTTCGCATGCCGAAGCAGGAGTGGATATCGTCGCTCCATCTGACATGATGGACGGGCGCATCGGCGCGATTCGTACTGAGTTTGAAGGCAATGGATTTCATAATACCCTCATCCTTGCTTATGCCGCCAAATATGCCTCCTGTTTCTATGGCCCGTTTCGCGATGCGGTCGGATCGGCCGGAAATCTCGCCGGCGGCGATAAAAAAACTTATCAAATGGACCCGTCAAACAGCGACGAGGCCCTGCGAGAGGTCGGCCTGGACCTCTCCGAGGGCGCGGATCTCGTCATGGTGAAACCGGCCATGCCATATCTCGACGTGATCAGGAGAGTGCGGGACGAATTTGGGGTTCCCACATTTGCATATCAGGTCAGTGGCGAATACGCCATGCTCAAGGCCGCGGCCGAAAACGGCTGGCTCGAAGAGCGATCGGCGGTTCTCGAATCATTGCTTTGCATCAAGCGCGCGGGCGCCCATGCGATTCTGAGCTATTTTTCGCTGGCCGCGGCTCGCTGGCTGGCGGAGTAGGTATACTGAGCCGGCAGAGCAGCAATTAAATAGTTTGTGCAACAATCGAATAACAATAAAGACACGTCCAGGGAGCGTATTCTGTGCCGCCAGAGAGAATGAAAGCTTCGCGACGAAAATGGGCTGGCGATCGTGGACGGTAAGCCCGCTGCTGTTGATCGCTACGGCGTCATGGGCTATCCGGTATCTCACAGCCGCTCTCCGGTTATTCACCGCCTATTCGCCTTACAAACAGGCGAAAACCTGCAGTATGAATTGCTTCAGGTCGCGCCCAACAAACTCGAAACCGCGATAAGGCAATTTCAGCGTACGGGAGGCAAGGGCCTGAACATCACCCTGCCGCACAAGAGCGAAGTCACGCGACTGGTCGATGATCTCAGCGAGCGCGCCAACAGTTCGGGTGCAGTCAATACCCTGATATTTCGGGATAAAGAGATTTTCGGCGACAACACCGACGGCATCGGGCTCATGCGTGACCTTCTCGGTAACCTCGGCCTCGAACTCAAGGACGCAAGTATTCTGATTCTCGGCGCCGGTGGTGCGACGCGCGGCATCATTGGCCCATTGCTTGACGCCGAGCCCAAATCGATAACCATTGCCAACCGGACTCTGTCGAGAGCCCAGGTCCTCGCTGAACATTTCTCCGCTTCCGGCCCGGTAACCGCTTGCCGGTTCAAAGAGGTGAAACCCTCATCGTCATTCGACCTCGTCATCAACGCCACCTCGGCCAGCGCCAAGGGCGAATTACCGCCTTATCCCGAATCCGCAGTCACTGACCGGACTTTTTGCTACGACCTGTCTTACGGCCTCAGTCCCACGCCGTTCAGCAGCTGGGCAGCGAGGAAGGGCGCGGCGCATTCCGTGATGGGTTGGGGCATGCTGGTCGAACAGGCCGCGGAATCTTTTGATCTCTGGCGTGGCGTCAGGCCGGACACGCAAAAGGTGCTGGAGCAGCTTTCGATTACCGCATAGTCACGAACTCTTCCGCACTCGTGGGATGAATCGCAACCGTATCGTCGAAGTCCTTCTTCGTCGCTCCCATGCGCACGGCAACGGAAAAACCCTGCATCATTTCGTCTGCGCCGTCGCCGATAACGTGGCAGCCGACAATTTTTTCCTCCTGACCGCTGGTAACGAGCTTCATGGCTGACGGTTCCTTGTGCTCGCCGAGCGCATAGAGCATGGGTGTAAATCTTGACTCATACACTCTCACATCGTCGCCGAACTCTGCCCTGGCATCGGCCTCGGTCATTCCAACCGTGCCGATTGGCGGATGCGCGAATACCACTGTCGGTATGAAGCGATATTCAAGATGGCGATCGGCTATGCCGCCGTACAGGCGATCGGCCAGGCGCCGGCCCGCCGCTATCGCGACCGGTGTTAACGCTTCCCTGCCCGTCACGTCACCGAGCGCAAAAATGTTGTCGACGTTCGTGGCCTGGTAATCGTCGACGGGCACGAAACCATAGCCGTCCGCTGCCACGCCGGCGGCATCGAGTCGCAAATACTCTGTATTTGGCGCGCGGCCAACGGCCCAGACGATACTGTCGAATGTGCCAAACTCGCGGCCATCTTCGGCAATGAGCTTGAGTCCGCCGGAAGTTCGTTCAAGCGCATGCGGCACGACACCGGTCTCGAGCTGAATACCGTCCTGCTGCATGGCCTTGTGCTGCTCGTCTCTGAGCATCTGGTCGAAGCTGCGCAACATACCGTCCTGCCTGACCAGCACGGTGGTATCCGATCCCAGGGCATTGAAAACGCCGCTCAGTTCGACGGCGACGTATCCGCTGCCCGCAAGGGCCACCCGTTCCGGACGGTCCGGGAGCTCGAAAAACCCGTCTGAGGTTATGCCCAGCTCGGCGCCGTGAATTCTGGGTACGATCGGACGGCCCCCGGTCGCGATCACGATGTTATCGGCGCGATAGTCGTCACTCTCAACCCGAATCGAATTCTTGTTGACAAAGTCCCCGGTTCCCCTGATGAGTTCGACATTCCTTTTGTCGAGATTTTCCTGATAAATGCCGTTGAGCCTTGCGACATAGGCGTCACGCCTTTGCTTGAGCGCCGACCAGTCGTGACCGTTCACCGTCAGATCGAATCCATAGTCCGCCGCAAGCCGGACGCTACGTGCGTAGCTCGCCGAATACCACATGACTTTCTTTGGCACGCAGCCGACATTGACACAGGTACCACCGAGCAGCCCATTCTCGATCACGGCGACATCCGCTCCATGCTCTGCTGCTCTCTGTGCATGCGCCAGACCAGCGCTGCCGCCGCCTATCACGATCAAATCGAATTTCTTTTTCACTCGTGCTCCTGCCAGCCCGCCGGTGCCGTTTGCACGCGGCGTTCTTTTCCCCTGTGATAACATCCTGCGCCTGACAGGATATCAACAGCATTCATGAGCAACCCTTTACTCGATACATCGGCATTGCCGCGCTTCGGTGACATAGCACCCGAACATGTGCTGCCCGCACTGGAGGAGCTTATCGCAGAGCATCGTAGAAAGCTTGCGGCCCTTCTCGATGGTCCCGAGGCAAAAGACTTCGATGCGCTCGTCACGCCGCTCGAGGAAATGAGCCACGAACTGAGCCGGGTCTGGTCGCCAGTAAGGCACCTGCAAAGCGTTCTGGAGGCGCCCGGCTGGCGCAAGGCATACAACGCTTGTCTGCCACTTCTGACCGAACACGGCACCGAAGTATCACAAAACAAGAAACTGCATCAGGCTTTTGAATGCCTGTCAGACTCACTTCCTGCCGACGCGCCGGACGCGAAGCGCAGTCTCATCGATCATGCGTTAAGGGATTTTCGTCTGGCCGGCGTCGCCCTGCCGGATGACAAAAAAAAGCAGTTCAGGGAGTTGCTGCAGGAGCTTGCCACCATGCAGGCGAATTTTGATCAGAATGTCCAGGACGCCACCGATAGCTGGCATTTTCATACTGAGGACGAAGCACAGCTCGCCGGTCTGCCACAGCAAACGTCGGCCCGCGCCCGCAATGACGCTCAAGCGAATAATGTTGGCGGCTGGTGGCTCACTCTCGATCATCCGACTTATCAGGCCGTTATCACTCATGCCGAGAGCCGGACTTTGAGAGAGACATTTTACCGCGCGTGGTCGACACGGGCTTCCGATCAGAGCGCTGACACATCTTTCGACAATAGCCGGAACATCGGCAGGATTTTGCAGCTACGGCATGAGGCAGCAAAGCTGGTCGGGTTCGATAACTATGCCGAATACTCGCTGGCCACCAAGATGGCCGCTGAAACCGTTGCGGTTATGGACTTTCTGAGCGAGCTGGCTTCGCGCACCCGATCTGCCGCAGAAGCCGAACTCAAGACTATCGCAGGGCTCGCCTCTCACGATCTTGCCGCCTGGGACATCGCTTTTTATACCGAAAAACTGAAGCAGAAGACGTTCTCGATTTCGAACGACGTGCTGCGACAGTACTTTCCCATTGCCCGTGCGCTAAGTGGCCTTTTCGGTCTGGCGGAAAAGCTCTATGGCGTTACCATCGCGAAAACCGACGACATTCAAAAATGGCATGACAGTGTAATTTACTACGAGCTGCGCGAGAGAAGCGGCATAGTAATCGGTGGTTTCTATGCCGATCTGTATGCTCGTAACGGCAAACGGGGAGGTGCCTGGATTGACGAATGTGTGATCAGGAAAAATCTGCACGGCGAAAATATTTTACCGGTCGGTTACCTCGTTTGTAATTTCTCTCCGCCCGACAAAAATGATCGTTCATTGCTCACCCATGAAGATATTGTCACGCTTTTTCATGAATTTGGACACATGCTCCACCATCTTCTTACTCGGGTAGACTATCCAAGCCTGGCCGGCATCAATGGGGTGCCCTGGGATGCCGTCGAACTTCCAAGTCAGTTCATGGAGAACTTTGCCTGGTGTTACGACGTTCTGGTCCGGGCATCGGGACACTGTGAAACCGGCGAGCCGTTGCCCAAAGACCTTTTTCAGAACCTCGATGACAGCCGTCATTGTGGTGCGGCAATGACGATGCTTCGGCAGATCGAGTTCGCGCTTTTCGATTTTCGCTTGCACGCGAACTACGATCCGGACAACGGCACCGAGCCGCTGGACATACTCAAGGATGTTCGCGATGAGCTTTCTCTGGTGCCTCACCCCACGTACAACCGGCTCCCCCACAGCTTTACCCACATATTCGCCGGTGGTTATGCGGCTGGCTACTACAGCTACAAGTGGGCGGAAGTGTTGGCGGCCGATGCGTTTTCTGCGTTTGAAGAGTCCGGGATCTTCGATGAGGAGACCGCCAGACGTTTTCGCTCTGAGATTCTCGAGATCGGCGGCAGCAAGGACATCATGGAAGCCTTTATTGCATTTCGGGGCCGCAGACCAACCATGGATGCGCTGCTCCGTTACAACGGCATTGGGCTGGCAGCATGAAGATCGCGACGTGGAACGTAAATTCGCTGAACGTCCGCTTACCGCATGTCCTCGAGTGGCTTGCGGCACATGAGCCCGATGTGCTCGTGCTGCAGGAAATCAAGCAGCTGACCGAGGTCTTTCCGGAAGAAGCTTTCGCCGAGGCCGGCTACCAGTCGATTGCGAGCGGCCAGAAAACATACAACGGCGTCGCTACCGTCTGTCGCGACAAACCGTCGGATCCCGTCACCGATCTTCCGGGATTCGAGGACCCGCAACGCCGCGTACTGGCGACCACAATCAACGGTGTTCGCGTAATTGATCTGTACGTGCCGAATGGCCAGGCTGTCGGCACGGAAAAATACGATTACAAGTTGAACTGGCTTGCTGCCCTGCGCGATTTCCTGCAGGAAGAGCTCGATAACCACTCGAGGCTTGTCGTGCTTGGAGACTTCAATATCGCACCCGGTGACCGTGATGTTTATGACCCGGAAAAGTGGGGCGATGGGATTCTCTGCAGCAAGCCTGAGCGAGATGCGTTAGCTGAGTTGATCAGACTCGGGCTCAGCGATGTGTTCCGCCAGTTCGATCAGGCGGAAAAGAGCTTCAGCTGGTGGGACTACCGGGCGGCCGGCTTCCGGCGCAATGCGGGCCTCCGGATCGACCTGATTCTGGCAAGCCCGACCATGGCAGAAGCCTGCCGGGCAAGCTACATAGACAAGGAGCCGCGTGCCTGGGAGCGGCCGTCCGATCACGCTCCCGTAGTGGCGGAATTTGCGATCTGACAAAAGTCAGGCCAATATTACATATTCTTGCTAAAACCTGTGCCTGACGATGATCCCCAGTGTATTATTTTGCTACGTCAAGCCGGCACGCCGGCGGCTATCCGCGAGCTGTGCGGAGCGGGGGTTGGCATGAATAATTTGAGTAACCCTCGCATAGCAATGCCTGCGATGACTGCTCCACCGACAGATAAGAAGAAGAAGAAAATATTGTCTCAGGATCGACGTAACGATTACGACGTGACTAATACGGTGCAGGTCAGCAGTCCTGCCGCGGTCCGCGATGCTGTGCACGAACTCATCATGGAGACCTTCCCGGGCGCCTCTTTCGATAAGCTCTGGCTTGCGTTCTACGACTTCGAGCGGCTGTTCAATGGAAACTTTCCCGGCTACAAGGGTTGCGATACGACGTATCACGACATGCAGCATACGCTGGACATGACCCTGGCTCTCACGAGGCTCGTCGCCGGCCGTGAGCGCAGCGTCGAGCTCCCCGACCGCCTCGGCGCCGAACGTGCCCAGATGGCGATTGTCACCTCTCTGTTCCACGACTCCGGCTACATACGTCACGAGGAGCGGGACAGTGATTTTCACAACGGCGCCGAGTTCACGCTTTATCACGTATCACGAAGTGCGGACTTTCTCCGCCGTTACTTGCCCGAGCTCGGCATGTCCAGGGATGTTCCGGTCAGCAGCATGATTGTCCATTTCACCGGATTTGAACTGGATCTCGACGAAATTGAACTCGACGATCCGAGGGACATTATTTGCGGGCACCTCCTCGGCACGGCCGACCTCATCGCACAGATGGCAGACCGATGCTACCTGGAGAAATGCAGAGACCGCCTATACAACGAATTCGTACTGGGCGGGATTGCGGTCGAAAATGCCAGTCCCGGCGAGTACATAATACGATACAAGTCGGGCCTCGATCTTCTCGCCAAGACTCCATTGTTTTATCAGCAGGTGTCTCGTGAACGTCTGCAACAAAAATTCAATCGCGCCTACCGCTACATGGAAGTCCTGTACGACGGCGAAAATCCTTACGTAGATGCAATGAAGAACAACATGATGCATCTCGTCCGCGTGCTCAAATCGAGTGACTGGAGGCTTTTGCGCCGCAGCCCGCCGTATTTCCTCGGGATCCGCAGTGCAATTCAGGACATCGAAAAACTTGCCCGCGCTTACCTGGCGAAAGTGCCGAAGACCGCGCAGGTCATCAGCGGTTACGCCACCGCCTGATATCACCCGTCACGACGGGCTCCTACCGGCGTTCTGCTAGCTTTCCAGTACGAGTTGGTCGAATCAGCTCGTCAATGCTTCTTTCACAAATTCCCAGCGGTCGTTGCCGAAAAACATTTCTTCGCCGACGAAAAATGTTGGCGCTCCGAACGCTCCCCTCCTGACTGCCTCGTCGGTATTTGCTTTGAGCTCGTCTTTGATCGACTGATCCGCAATGCGGGCAAAAATCTCGCTTTCATCCAGACCCGCAGCATTCATAATATCTGCAAGCACCTTATCGTCATTCAGATCCGACTGATGCACAAACATCGCCGCAAACAATGCACTATGGACTTTATCGAATACGCCATCCCGTTGTGCCACGACCGCAAGCCGGAGCGCTTTGAGCGTGTTTTGTGGAAACTTCGGGTTCCATTTGTACACCACGCCGTAACGTGACGCCCAGCGGGTGATGTCTTTTCGCAGATATTTTCCCTTGGCCTCGATCGAACCGGGCGGTTTGTTACCCGTTGCTTGCATGATCGCAGCAAGGAATACGGGACGATAGACCAGGTTTGATTCACCAACTTTGCCGGCCTGACTGTCGGCCAGATAGGAATAAGGGCTCACATAGTCATAAAAAAACTCGAGCTTCTTTGCCATTAGTCGGACTCCATTGGTACATGGCCGGGCATGGCCCTCACGCGATCCAGCCACGTGCGAGTTGCCGAGTAATCATTCAAATCAAAGCCGCCCTCATGCGCGACATGTGTATAAGCATAAAGTGCGATATCCGCAATACTGTACTCTGGCCCGGCAATGAACGTGTTATTAGCAAACTGCTGCTCCATCACGTCGAGCGCCTTGTAACCGCCAAGCCGTTTTTCCTCCAGTGCCGCTTGCCGATCAGGAGGACTGCCGAGATATCGAATGATGAATCGCGACGTCGCGATATTCGGCTCGTGGCTGTACTGTTCAAAAAACATCCACTGCAAAACTGCCGCACGTGAGAACCTGTCCGAACCCGCCAGGTCCGAGCCGTCCGCCAGATAAGCAAGAATCGCATTAGATTCAGCAAGATGACGGCCATCCGGCAGCGCAAGCACGGGAATTTTTCCGTTGGCGTTCATGGCAAGAAACTCAGCTGTGCGGGTATCGCCGGCCAGGATATCCACTTCGCGCCATTGGTATGCGATACCTAGTTGCGAGCAAAGCAATTTTATTTTGTAACAGTTGCCGGAGCGTGAGTCACCGTAAACAATAAACTTATCTTTCGTCATTTCTTTCCACTGCGTGCTTTCTCAATGCGAGTACCTCGTACCGGTTTAGTGGCCTCTTCGAATAGAATATTGCAACTCCGACTGCGCAAAACGCATAGATCACGTCGATAACGGATACGATATTTTCGAAAAAGCTTCCCAGGACCCGCCACCAGTTGCTGCCAGGACCGATAGTTTCCGTCCCCGTGAATACCAGCGCAATAAACAGATTGCCGCTAAATGCGCCTATCCAGGCCGCCGCGCCGGCAACCAGCGGAAAACGCCAGTCCAGGCCGCGGCCGGACCTCTGAACGGCGATCCCGATAACCGCACCTTGCACGATGGAAATCCACGGCAGGAACTTGCCGGACGCTGATGCCGTGTATGCCCAGATAATATTGAACATGATGATCGCGATCGCTGCGCCTGTAATCGCCGCCCGAACGGACTGGGCAGCGATCAATTTCTCTGCGTTGACGAGCGTGGTATCCCGGCCGAGATTACGCGAGTGTTTTTGCCTGAGTCGAAACATTCACTAAATTCGCAGATCAGCAAGATTGCTTATCCGGCCCACTTATTCCTGTCGCCCACTGCTGTAGAATCCGTAATCCGGTAAGGTATTCGCCTGTTCGTCATATTAGCCGATTGCGGCGGCTATTTGTTACTGAGGGCGGCTCAGGAGTCCCGTGAAAATGCTTTTGATATCAAAAACCTATCGAACAGCGGCCGTTATCGCAACACTGGCTCTTGGTTTGAGCGCCTGCGCCGAATCTACGAGCATCGTCAAGACTTTTCACGATGGTTCCTATGATGGTACTTTCTTCAATAATTTCCTGGTCATTACAGTGGCCGGCAGTTCCAATTCGCGAACACTGTTTGAGCAGTCATTGGTATCTCGCCTGATCGACGTGGAAACGTCGGCATCAGCCTACTATGCGGTTATGGGTCGCAAGCAGCCCATTGAACGAGATATGCTCAGTATTGCCGTCCGATCCCGTGGATTTGACGCCGTATTGCTAACGCGTCCGGTGAATCGGAACTTGCCTGTCGTTGATCTTTTCCGATTCGACTACGACGAACTCAACCAGCCTAACAACATCGATGTAAGCAACGCGGTTGAACTGATGACGGAACTCTATTCCGCTGCGGACCAGAAAAGAATTTGGGCGATCAGGAGCACGAGTGCGGGTTCTGACTCCGCAGAAGAATTCGTCGATGTCCACGCAGCGAAAATTGTAGCGCAGCTTCAGAAAGACGCCTTGATACACTAGTTATCGGAAAAACTGCCGTATCGACTTTTAATCTCCTGGCCCGGCGGCCCAGGCCCCATCCCCGTATTCCTGCGGGTAAGTAAAAATACGGTTATTGAACGTAAACGAAGTGGGCGAACATTCATTATAACTATGAGGAGAGAAATCATGCAACGATGGCATTTATTGATCCTCGTCCTGACCCTGAGTGGTTGCGCTGGCGCGTCGGGAGCCGTGGCTGACCAATCTCTGGGAGCACCCGAGAAAGTGTGTGTGAATGTGCGAAACATCACCTCATTTGATGCTATTGATGACCGGCAC
>JAZFPY010000121.1:0-4118 GCA_036444875.1 Woeseiaceae bacterium
CGCGCCAGTATATAGAAATCGCCCGAGCCAGGGGCCCGGGCGAAATGAATTCGTCACTCGTCCATCTACGAGCGATTAACTACGAGCGACAACTACGGGTGACAACTACGAGCGACGATTGGCACGCTTGCTGCGGCGATCGTGCCGTCGATCGATACGCTGACCTTTGTGGTCCAGCCTGCGATCAATGCGGTCGCCCTTCTTGTCCAGGCGACGGTCTATGTGATCACCCTTGCGGTCAAGACGGCGATCGATTCGATCACCCTTCCTGTCCAGGCGCTTCGACAGCCGATCCTTATCGGCATCCGCGGCGCGGTCCGACGCGCGATCAAGCCTCGCATCAATTCGATCACCTTTTTTGTCCAGGCGATCGTTAACGCGATCGCCTTTGTTATCGAGACGATCTTCGATACGGTCTCCTCGCCTGTCCAGACGATCCTCAATGCGATCTCCCTGATCGGCAAGAACACTCGTGCTGAAAAGCGCGATACCGACCAGAAACAACGGGATGACTGCCATGTCCCAAACTTTCCTGTTTTTCATATCCGTACTCCTTGTATCCATATGATTTGGCCCTCGTTAACAGTCACAACGCATCTTGTGGGCGACGGTTGACAACGCGCACGCAAGCAGTTTGGATTATTGTTAAATTGTCGGGGCCGGCGCAGGCTTATTTCATACGGGGGCGGACGACCCCGATTTTTGCTGATTTCGTGAGCGGCTTGCGTCAGGTGTTTTCCACGAGCGAGTTTAAAGCCCGAGCGAGGGGGAAATACCTGACGCAGGCCGTGAGCGGGCCCGATGACAAAAATGGGGTCTGTCCGCCCTTTTCTGGCAAGCTGCGAGTCAGGCAGACAAGGAAATACCTGTGCAATCAGCAAGTGCAGCCGTAGCAAGCCAGGACGTCAATCGGGCTTTTCAGAGGCACCGCCTGCGGATCATGCTGGCGATCACGCTGGGATACGGCTTCATCTACACCTGCCGGCTCGGGCTTTCGATCGTGAAAAAGCCGTTGATCGACGGCGGCATATTCACGGTCGAAGAGCTGGGCATGATTGGTGCAGCACTTTTCTATGGATATGCGGCAGGCAAGCTTTTTAACGGCTTTCTTGCCGATTACGTCAAACCAAGAATATTTTTCAGCGCAAGCATCTTCCTGTCAGCTTTGATCAACCTTGCCATGGGCTCGTCGACACTGCTCTGGGTAAGTATCGCGCTTTGGGCGCTTAACGGCTGGTTCCAGGGGATGGCGGCGCCGTCCGCCGTCATTACCATCACAAACTGGTTCGGTCTGCATGAGCGCGGCCGCCGATACGGCATTTGGAGCGCGTCCCACGCAATTGGTGAAGGCATAACTTTCTACTTCATGGCCGCAGTTGTCGCCGCTTATGGCTGGCGCTATGGCTACATTACGCCTGGCATTATGTGCATAGCGGTTGCTGCGTGGGCCTTCTCATTCATGCGCAATGCGCCAGCGACGATCGGCCTGCCGACCGTCAATGAATGGCTCGGCGCAGACCCGGATCCGCCCAAAGAAAGAAGTACATGGCAGACCCAGAAAGTCATTTTTGGTATTACAGCCATGTGGGTGATTGCCGTTGCCAGCGCCCTCATGTATGTAACGCGCTACGCGATCAATAGCTGGGGCATACTCTATCTTCAGGAGATTCGCGGTTATTCATTAGTGGATGCCGGCTTCTTTCTCGCCGTCAACACAGTTGCCGGCATCGTCGGCTCCATTGCCTACGGCTACATATCGGACAAGTGCTTCGACGCCCGGAGGCCCCCTGCAAACCTGATATTCGCAATCGTTGAGATTGTTGCTCTCGTCGCCATATTTTTCGGCCCGCAAAACGACGTTGTCTTGTTCTTCGCGTTCGCAATTTACGGCGCCGCGCTCAGCGGTCTCATCGCCTCAGTCGGCGGCCTGTTCGGCGTGGATATCGCACCGAGGGGCGCGACCGGCGCCGCAATGGGTTTTGTTGGCGTGTTCAGCTATCTCGGAGCTGCAATCCAGGAAAACGTCAGCGCTGCCTTGATCAGTCGAGAAATGACCATCGTGGATGGCGTTCGCGTGTATGACTTCGATCTGGCCATCTACGTCTGGATTGGCACGTCAGTCGTCTCGATGTTGCTGGCGGCAATGCTCTGGAACACGAAGATCAGGGATTGAACACATTAAAGAATGGGCAAGCTGAAAAACCTTAAAGTCATTCTTTTCGATCTCGGCGGTGTTCTTTTGGAACTGCGCGACCCGATTTCAACATTCAGGCTGGACATTGGTGCATCGGAATTTCTTCGAATCTGGATCAAGTCGCCCTCGGTGCGCGCTCTGGAATCCGGCCAAATCACCAGCAAAGACTTTGCTCAGCGAATCGTTGACGAAATGGAGCTGCCAATGGACTGGCAGGAACTATTGCGTCGCTTCGACAGCTGGCCTGCGAAGATTTATCCGAGGGCAATCGACCTGATTGACCGGATACCTGCAAATCTTGCCTGTGCCATATTGTCAAATACCAATGCAGTTCATTGGGAACGGATCGACGTACCAGGGAATTTTGGGGACAGGTTCGATCGCTACTTTCTGTCCTACGAGTCTGGTTTGCTAAAGCCCGACCGGGAATCTTTCTTGCAAGTTTCCACAGACTACGATTGTCGACCTGAGGAAATACTCTTCTTTGACGACAATCCGGTCAATGTCGCGGCAGCAAAGAAAGAGAGCATCAATGCGGTTTGTGTTAAGGGTGTAGAGGACTTGGAAACCGCGTTAATAGATAACGGCGTTGTCGAAGCATCGTAGGAGATTAGCGTAGGAGCTGCTCGAATAACCCGCAATTCATTCGCTCAACCGTGCTTCGGGTTCTACGATCTCCTCTTCCGGCTCTGGCTCCACGACGTTATCGACGGCCTGCGCGCCAGCGTCAGTGACCACATTCGTCCAGTCCGCGCTGATATAACCGTTGAGACCTTCTTCGATCTTGATTTCGTGCCAGTCATCGACGGACTGTACAAGCGGCATGCTATCGCCCTGATACAGCCTGCCAATCACATCAGAATCGACATCGGGCTCGGCACGGATGTTGACGAATTCCTGGACAAAATCGACAGGGACCAGGACGTCTGCCGCTGTGAGCGACGACAGTCCGAATGCTGCGACAAATAAGACCAGGGCGGCTCTCATGACGGACTCCTCAGGCATGTGTCCGCCTGCCTGTATGACATATCTGGCCCGACAATGAAATGATTTGAGTTACGTCCTGGGTCTTAACTCAGAAAAGAGATTACATTGCAGTCGTTATCGGCGTTTTTATCGCATCGGTAGCGACTTAGTGTCGGCGATTGCAGACACTCGCGCCTGCTTGCCACGGTTTCGGAAAAAGGCAGGAGCGCTGAATCTGGCGAGCTTCTTTAGCTCGTACTCGCTGTTTTTGGTGATCGCATCTGCCGCAAGAATTGCACTGCGAACCGCAGGGCCGATGCCCTCGCCCATATCGACAGACGCGAGTCCCACGGCATCCCCTACGATCAATGCATTGCCATTTCGAACAACATCGACATTACCACGCAGATAGTAGCTGTAACCGGTCGGCTCGTATTCGGCATCGTGGACTAGTGCATCGCCCACCAGCTTTTTTGTAAAGCCGCTCCAATAGTTCTGCAGTCGGCCTCCACACTTCTTTATTTTTTCCACTTTGCCGCCGAGACCGACATTGATGTACCCGTTTGCTTTCGGCACATACCACGCGTAGCCAGGTAGACCATCTCCGAAAAACCAGAGATGACACTCGTCGTTTTCCCAATCATAAGGAAACTCGCGTTCGTATGTTGCGATCTGCAGTAGTCTTGCGCGCGGATTCACGTCATGAAAAAATTCTCGGTAAACGGGGCACCGTGTTCCGCCGGCACCAATCAGGTGCTTGCAGCGGTACAAACCATCAATAATGTATGAACCGTTTTGCTTTTCGATTTTCTTCACTTTGTGCTCATGCACAGGCGCACCTGAGCGGTTCAACAGGAAGTCGTCGAACTCGTAGCGACGGATCGAATGCTGCGTGGTTTTTTTGGCGAAATGAAAATGCTTGAAGTGGAAGTGCAGCTTGTCAAAGCTCATGAAACTG
>JAZFPY010000122.1:0-12997 GCA_036444875.1 Woeseiaceae bacterium
GCGATCCAGGGCGACAAGCTTCGGGTGAGCGGCAAGAAGCGAGATGATCTCCAGTCTGTCATTAGCTTGCTCAAAGACACAGCCGTCGACTTGCCATTGCAATACGAAAACTTTCGCGATTGAAAAAGTCCGGACAAGATCATGCGAAGAGCACTGCGCAGACAGGACATAACCTTTGAGGATAAGGTCCAGGCGTTACGGCATGATGTGCACACGCTTGGCTCCCTCGTTGGCGAACTCTTAAAAGAACAGGGTGGGGAAGAGCTGTTCGACCTCGTAGAGAACGCGCGATTGCGTTCGATCCGGCGGCGCGAGGGCAACGAGAAGCCCGGCGAAGAACTGGCCGATATCGTCAAGAACCTCGATCTGTCGTTGGCGATGGAGGTCATTCGATCGTTCTCGACTTATTTTCAGGTGGTCAACATAGCCGAGAAAGTACACCGGATCAGGAGGCGCCGAGAGTACCTTCGGGAAGCAGGTCAATTCCAGCCGGGCGGTCTCGAAGAGACCCTCGTAAAACTGAAGGCCGCCGGTTTCGGCCTGGATGCGCTTCAGGATCTGCTAAACCGGATGCGTATAGAGCCCGTATTCACGGCACATCCCACGGAACCGACGCGACGCACGATTCTAAGAAAGGAGCAGAAGATCGTGCGGCACCTGATCGACATGTTGAACCCGACGATGACGGCGCAGGAGATGCATGTTTCCCTGGAGAACATCAAACTCCAAATAACGACGGGATGGCAAACGGACGAACACCCGTCTGAGCAGATGAGCGTCTCGGACGAGCTCGAGCACGTGCTCTTTTTTGTAACGGACGTTCTTTATCCTTCGATGCCCCCGTTCTATGAAGACATCGAGAACGCGGCCATACGCATTTATGGCGAGGAGGCGCGGTCTCTAAACGTGCCCAACCTCGTCAGCTTCGCATCGTGGGTCGGTGGCGACATGGACGGTAACCCGAACGTTAACGCGAAAACCATCCGCGCGACTATGGCGAGACAAAGGTCGCTGATTCTCAACCTCTATTACGATGAATGCGCGAGACTTGCGGGCAAATTAAGTCAGTCGAGCCAGCGAGTAAATATAGACAAGGCTATTCAGGAAAAAGTGGATGAGTACAGCCACATTTTTCCGAATGCGTATCACGCTGTGCCGTCAAGACACAGGGACATGCCTTACAGGGTCCTCCTCAGGCTGATTGAGCAACGCTTGCAGGCAACCTACGACGACGACGTCTATCCCTACGAGAAGGCGAGTCAGTTCGAGGCTGATATTTGCATGATCGAGAGCAGCCTCATAGCAAACAAAGGCGAACATGCCGGTCTTTTTGCCGTTCGCCGCCTGCTCAGGCGAATCAGGACATTCGGTTTCCATCTGGTCACGCTGGACGTAAGACAGGATGCGCTCGTTCACCGTCAGGTGGTCGGTGAGTGTCTGGGCGAAGCCGACTGGCTCGACTGGAGCCCACAGGAGCGGCTCAGTCGTATTGAGACAGCATTGAAAACCAGGGAGTCCCCTGTCAACGCCCAGGGGGTACAGGCGCGCAAAACCCTCGCAGTTTTTCAGGCTATTGCTTCTTGCCGTCGCAAGTATGGTAAACACGCGATCGGTCCATTCATCATCAGCATGACGCAGGGCGCGGATGACATTTTGTCAGTACTGTTGCTGGCTTTCTGGGGACAACTACACAACCGCCGAGAGGAGATACCGCTCGATATAACGCCATTGCTGGAAACCGTCGACGACCTGGCAAAAGGCCCACAGATACTGGACGACCTGCTCGCAAACGACATCTACCGTGAGCACCTCAGGTTTCGCAAAGACCGGCAGATGGTGATGATCGGCTATTCCGACAGCAATAAGGACGGTGGCCTGGCGTCGGCGCGCTGGGCCCTGCAAAACGCACAGGTGGCGTTAGCGGCGTCCGCATCAGAAAAGGACATCGAACTTACCCTGTTCCACGGACGTGGCGGCTCTATCAGCCGCGGCGGCAGCAAGACGCATGCGGCCGTTCTCGGCGCCCCGCCCGGCACGGTCAACGGCCGCCTCCGCGTCACCGAGCAGGGCGAGATTATCAACGAAAAGTACGGCCTGCGGGGCATCGCTCTGCGCACCCTGGAGCAGGCCGCCGGCTCGGTGGCACTGGCCACGGCCATGCCGCAACACCGCGGCAACGACATGCCCGAGTGGCACGCGATGATGGATGTCATCGCGCGTGAAAGCCGTCGCGCTTATCGCGACCTGATTTACGGGAACCCGAGGTTCTATGAATACTTCAGGCAAGCAACGCCGATCGATCTGATCGAGCGGATGAGAATCGGGTCACGGCCATCGGCCAGACGTACAGGCGAAGGCGTCGAAGACCTTAGAGCGATTCCATGGGTGTTCGCCTGGACTCAAAGCCGGTACGTATTGCCTGGTTGGTACGGTTTCGGGACAGGATTGAAAGCCGCATCCAAAGAATTCGATGCTGCAGCTTTCGCGGACATGTTTCGCGAGTGGTATTTCATGCGGGCACTTACCTCGGACGCCGAAATGGTTCTCGCAAAAGCGGACTTGTCCATAGCAAGGCTCTATTCCGAGCTTGCTGGCGACCTGCATGACGAGTTTTTTCCGATAATCGAAAAGGAATACGAACTGACTCGCGATCTCATACTCGAATTCTCGGGACACGAAGCATTGCTCGACGGCGACACCACATTGCAGCGCTCAATTATGCTCAGGAACCCTTACATCGATCCAATGAGCTTCATGCAGGTTGACTTGCTCGAACGATGGCGCGCATCAAACTACGAGGATGAGCAATTATTCTCGGTGTTGCTCGCCAGCGTAAACGGAATCGCGCAGGGCCTGCAAAACACCGGTTAGAAAATCAGGGGTCGAACCGCTAAGCTGCCTTAGCGGTTCGACCCCTAATGCTCTTTAGCGGTTCGACCCCTGATTTTCGAAACTACCCGCTGAGACGCCAGAGGACTGACCACTCTTCGGTCTCGGTCTCGGAAACGACCCTGCCCCTGGCCGATATCCCGGCCTCGTGCACGGAATCCGGATCCCCGGTTTTCAAGGGATGCCATGCGGGCAGATCCTGGCCTTCGGCGAGCAGGCGATACGCACAGCTTGCCGGCAGCCAGCGATAAAGCTCCGGCTTATCGGCCGCCAGTTCGAGACAGTCGGCGACCCTTTTTACCCGGGCCGGGTAGTCGGTGCACCGGCATGTACCGATGTCCAGCAGCCGGCACGCAATATCAGTAAAATGCACCTCGCCCGTGTCCTCGTCTTCGATTTTCTGGAGACAGCAAAGTGCGCAACCATCACAAAGAGACTCCCACTCTTCAGGCGTCATCTCTGTCAGCGATTTGCGTTTCCAAAATTCATCGTTCATCGTCGGTGTCTCCGCAATGAAGAATAACTGAAATAACCATGAAAGCTGTGTTTCTTGACTTCGCGACGATGGGTCCCGACGATCTCGATCCGTCACCCCTCACCGATCTGCTGCCTGAACTGAAGTTCTTCGATGTCACGCCGGAAGAGCTGACCGCAGAGCGAGTCAAGGACGCGCAATTCGTCTTCACGAACAAGATCAGGTTTGACGACGAGACGTTGGGCGGTGCAAAGTCACTTCGCTTCATCGGTCTCACTGCAACAGGCACAGATAATGTCGACTTGTCCGGGGCAGACAAGTACGGCATAGCCGTCTGCAATATTCGCGCGTATTGCACCCAGTCAGTAGTAGAGCATGTCTTTGCCGTGCTTCTGCATTTCACGCACAACATCAGCCGGTACGCGGAAATTGTACGGAACGGTGAATGGCAGGAGTCGGATGAATTTTGCATGCTCAAGTATCCAATCAGAGAGCTGTCCGGCATGACCCTCGGCATCATTGGCCACGGAGTGCTTGGCCACGGTGTTGAAAAGATTGCCCGAGAGTTCGGCATGACCGTTCTCATCGCAAGGCGGCCGGGAATATCCGCGAAACATGATGACGGCAGGACAGACTTTCGCGAGATGCTCGGTATTGCAGATGTAATCACTCTGCACTGTCCGCTGAGTGATGACACGAAAAACCTGTTTGGCGAAGAAGAGTTTCGAATGATGAAGCCCGATGCCATTCTAATTAATACGGCGCGTGGTGGGCTGATCGACTCTGCGGCACTGGCAGCCGCGCTGGGCACCGGGCAAATTGGCGCGGCCGCCATCGATGTATTGCCGCACGAACCGCCTGCCGATGGCAATCCGCTTCTCGACTACGACGGGCCGAATCTGATAGTCACACCGCATGTTGCCTGGGCAACAAAGGAAGCGCGGCAGAACGCAATCAACGAGCTTGCGGCAAACGTTGCAGCGTTTCTCAAGGGCGAAAAAAGAAACCGCGTTGTTTAACTGGGGACAGACCCCGGGTCTGTCCCCAATTACGTGCCGATGATTTGACGAGCCCATTGCACGACCAGGCGAACACGAGGCGCCGATAGATCGAAGGCCTTGTCAAAATCCATCCAGCGAAATTCGTGATGTTCCGGGCGGCCCAGTTCGGGCGCTATGCCCATTTCGACCGATTCCTGATTCGTCCTGGCCAGATAGTAGCGTGCAATCTTGCCGCGACTATATGGACCGGTCTCCATGAAGCGTTCGCCCCACTCGAATTCCAGGTCGGTAATACTCGTTTCTTCGCCGACTTCTCGAACGGCTGCATCGATCGGCGATTCGCCTGCCTCACAAATCCCTTTAGGGAAGTCCCAGTTGTGATAGGCCCTTAACATCAACGTCAACCATCCGGCGTCTGTCTTGCGAACGATTACCGCCCCGCACGATAGCCTGTTGGATACCTCACTCACTACCGGGGCCTTTATGCTGCCCGCAACACATCGATCGGCGGCGCATTGATTGCGCCGCGCACCGCAACAAAGCCGCTCGCGCACACAAGAACGATCCCACCTGCCAAACCACCTACCCACAACATGGCATTAAAGCTGTAGTCGAGATCGAATAGCTGTACGGCGATGACGGCGGCCAGTATGGAGGCGCCTGCCGACGCAAGAAGCCCTGCTGCGAAGCCCAGCGCGGCGAATTCCGTCAATACGCCGGCCAAAACAGTCCGGCGCCTGACACCAAGCGCCCGTAGTAGTGCGCTCTCGAACCGCCGCTCATCGATCGTCGATTGAACTGCCGCGAACAGTACCGCAACACCGGCCGCAATTGTGAAAGCAAACACCACCTGTACAGCGAGACTTGCCTTGTCGATAATTCCCCTGACCTGCTGCAGAATTGCTTCCAGGTCGATGACCGAGACGCTGGGGTGCGCACGAACAAGTCGCAGCAAGACATTATTTTGTTGTTCCTCGATTTTCAGGCTGGCAACAAACGTCGTCGGATAACCGTCCAGCGCGCCGGGTGAAAGAACCATGAAGAAATTTGGCTGAAATGAATCCCAGTTGACATGTCGAATACTCGATACTGTCAGTGCAATTTCCTGACCGGCGGCCAGAAAGCTCAGCTTATCGCCCAAGCCCACGCCAAGCTCCATGGCCGCCTCTTCTTCCAGGGAAACGAGTGGCTCGCCCTGATAGTCCGGTGGCCACCACGTGCCCTCAACAATTTCATTGCTCGGGCTCAAGGACTCAGCCCAGCTCAGATTTTGCTCGCGGTTTGCCATCCAGCGGCCATCCTCCGCCGGATACTCGCGCGTCTTGACTGACTCGCCGTTTATCTCTGTCATGCGTGCCCTGACGAGCGGCACGAATCGCGGCGCGGCAATGCCGTCGCTCTGGAAAATTTCTGCTATCGAACCCCGCTCATGCGCTTGAATGTTGATCACGAAATGATTCGGCGCATCTTCATCGAGCGTACGTCGCCACCCTTCAAGTAAATCTGTTCGCACGAATGTGAGCAGCAACAAGACCGTGAGCCCAAGACCAAAAGCCACAACCTGTACCGCGCTGTCGCGCCCTCGTCGCGAGACATTCGCAAGACCGTATCGCCACGCAATGCCAACGCCGCCGCGCGAACGGCCCATGGCCGAGACCATGAGGCGCCCGACACCATATAGCGCTGTAGAAATGACAAGCATGCCGCCGAGCACAATAAGCAGCATCAACGCATCACCGATTGTAAGATAAAGAAGCAGGGCCACAGCGATCAGTGAGGTGCCGGCGACGAACATCCGCGATGGTGGCGGCGGCATTTCATCGTGGCGCAAGACGCGCAACGGTGGGGTGTTACGAAGCTGGATAAGCGATGGCAGTGCGAATCCAACGAGCAGTATCAGCGCACTGCCGCTTGCCAGGCCTACTGGTCTGAGACTGGCACCCGGTAGTTCGCCTGCAAACAGGTCAGCAAGTATCACCGTCAAGCCGTTTTCCACCGCATACCCGACGGCGCTGCCAATCAGGACCCCGAGAACGCCGAGCATCACGATCTGCACGGAGCTTACAGAAATAACGAAGCGCTGCTTTGCGCCCAGGCTTTTCATTAAAGCGACAGTATCCATTCGGCGATGTGCAAATCTCCTCGCCGACATGGCAATCGCGACCGCACTCAGTAACAGGCTGATTACTGCTGTCAGAGACAAAAACCTCTGCGCTCGGTCAGTCGCATTTATCGCCCGCTGGCTGCTGTCCTCCTGGTTGCGTACACGAACCGACTCCGGTAACTCGTCTTCGACCGCCGCATAAAACTCGGCGACGGCGGACTCATCCCCGGCAACGAGAAGGGCATAGCCAACTCGACTGCCTTCGTTGATCAGTGCGGTCGCCGGCAGGTCGGCTAAATTAACAAGCAAAGACGGCGCCAGCGACGCAAAACCGATTGACTGGTCCGGACGATATGTCAGAACGGCATCGACCCTGAGATCCGATTTGCCCACCGTTACATAGTCACCGACGCCGAGCCCGAGACGCGCCATCAATGCACCATCTGCCCAGACGTTGCCCGGCGACGGGATGCTGTCGACGACGTGCTGTTCTCCGAACAAGCGGTCCGAAACACGAACGCTGCCGCGGAGTGGGTAGTTATCGCTAACACCTTTTATGGTGGCAAGCGCGCTCAAATCACCGCCAAAAACAACGCTTGGAAAAGTCTGTGTTTCGGCGGTTTGCAGCGCGTACTCCAGGGCGGCGTCACGCCATTCCCTGGGCACGGGGTCTGGCGAGCGTAAGCGAAGGTCGGCAGCGAGTACTTCGTTGGCCTGTCTCGCGACCCCCCGCCCGATCCGATCTGTCAGAAATCCGACCGCCGTCAGTGCGGCCACGGCAAGCGCAACCGCCGCAAGCAGCACAAGGACTTCTCCGGTACGCAGTTCGCGCCCGAAACCTCGTATTGCATAGGTCAAGGCCTTCATGCGGCCGCCTTGTCGTCGGAGACGAGGCAGCCCGCATCGAGACCGATTTTGCGCTCGCAGCGCGCCGCGAGCGCCTGATCGTGCGTGACGAGAATCAGCGTTGTCGATGAGGTCTTGTTCAGCTCGAACATCAGGTCCATTACATGATCGCCGGTACGACTATCGAGGTTCCCCGTTGGTTCATCGGCAAACAGAACTGCCGGCTCGGTTGCAAAGGCCCTGGCAATCGCCACACGCTGCTTTTCCCCACCGGAAAGCTGGGCCGGATAATGGCTCCAGCGATCGGCCAGACCGACTTGTTCGAGTATTTCCGAGGCCGCTTGTCGGGGCCTCTCCCTGCCGGCCAACTCGAGCGGCAACATGACATTCTCAAGGGCGTTTAACGACGGCACGAGGTGAAACGACTGAAACACGAAGCCCACATTTGTCGCCCTGACGTCCGCCCGACCATCCTCATCCAGGTCGGTGAGATTGACGCCATTCAGCCAGATCCGGCCTTCCGTGGGCAGATCAAGCCCGGCCAACAAGGCCAGCAGTGTGGATTTCCCTGCCCCTGAAGCACCGACAATCGCGATCGATTCGCCTTTGTTCACACTGAAGCTGACATCGGAAAGAATGGTCAGACTGCCTTCCGGGCTGATAACCTGCTTGGTGACGTTTTCCGCGGCCAGCACCGTTTTGTCATTAGCTGATTGGTTCGACATGCGAAAATTGGTGACCCTTTTCTTGTTTCTGCTTGCCATCCCCGCGTGGGCTGCGGAAGTGCCAACCGTTCTGGTGTTCGGCGACAGCCTGAGCGCGGGCTTCGGCATTGACGTTGACCAATCGTGGACCGCTTTGTTGCAATCCCGGCTGCAGGGACAAGGGTACGAACATCAGGTGGTGAACGCCAGCATAAGCGGGGACACGACCGAGGGCGGCGCCAGCCGCATTCACAGCGCCCTCGAGCGCTTCGGGCCATCAGTCGTCATTCTCGAACTGGGCGGCAACGACGGCCTCCGCGGGATTCCCACGGAGCGCATGAGGCGCAATCTCAGGTTTATCATCGAAAGCAGCAAATCCAGGGGCGCCGCGGTTGTCCTTCTCGGCATCCGCATACCCCCTAACTATGGTGTCCGCTATACGCGGGCGTTCGAGAATGTCTATCGCGAGCTCGCGAGTGAACTCGATGTTCCGTGGATAGAGTTTTTCATGGACGGCATCGCAACGGACGAGGACCTGATGCAAGACGACGGTATTCATCCCAACGCCGACGCACAACCGATACTTCTCGACAACGCCTGGCCTATAATTCAGCAAGCACTTGAACAGACAAATACGACAACCTAGAGAGCCTGCTTCATCGAGGAAGCGGATAACGTGAACAAAATCTGGCTTGAGTCCTACCCGGACGGCGTACCCGAGGAAATTCCAACGCCCGAGGCCAAGTCTGTCCGGGACCTGATTGATTCGGCATTGACGGCGTTCGCGGATCGCCCGTGTTTTACAAACATGGGCACGACTTTGACTTACCGCGATCTTGATAAATTGTCGATGCAATTCGCCTGTTATCTGCAACAGACTCTGGGTCTCATCAAGGGTGAACGGGTGGCAATCATGCTGCCCAATGTGCTGCAGTACCCGGTGGTCCTGTGCGGAATTTTTCGCGCGGGCCTGGTCGCCGTTAACGTCAACCCTTTATATACGGCCCGCGAACTGAAACATCAGTTGTCCGATTCGGGCGCCAGATGCATTGTCGTTCTCGATAACTTCGCCCATACGCTTGAGGACGTTATCGACGAAACCGGCGTGGACTATGTTGTCACCACTCAGGTTGGCGATCTTCTGAAGTTTCCGAAAAATATCCTGATCAACATCGTACTGAAGCGAATCAGGAAAGCTGTTCCGCCCTATTCCCTTTCGCACAGCGTCAAGCTGCGATCGGCCCTCAAGACCGGGCGACACGGTGAACTTGTCACGGTTGAACTCGGTTATGCCGACATTGCGTTGTTGCAATATACAGGCGGCACCACGGGGCTTGCCAAGGGCGCGATGCTTAGCCATCGCAACCTGGTATTTAATGTGCACCAGGCGAAAGCCTGGGAAGCGGGGGTTTTCGATAATGCAGTCCCGTTGGTCGCCATTACCGCATTGCCGCTCTATCACATCTTCTCTTTACAGAGCAATTGTCTGGCGATAATGCATAAAGGCGGCGAAAACATATTAATTACTAATCCAAGAGATTTTCCCGCGTTCGTCAAAGAGCTTTCCCGTCATCAATTCGTTTACTTCACCGGTGTGAATACGCTTTTCACCGCACTCTTGAATACGCGCGGATTTGCCGATCTGGATTTTACCTCCCTGCGACTCACCATCGGCGGTGGCATGGCTGTTCAGGAGGCAGTCGCAAGACAATGGAAAGAGGTTACGGGCACGACAATCATTCAAGGCTATGGTCTGACTGAGACGTCGCCGACCGCGATCGTCGTTCCTCTGCAAAGCGAGGAATTCACGGGCACGATCGGCTTGCCAATTCCATCGACCGAAGTCCGTATTTGCGACGATGACGGTGCCGATGTTCCACTCGGCGACCTGGGCGAGATTTGCATACGGGGCCCTCAGGTCATGGAGGGGTACTGGCAAAAGCCGGAGGAAACGGCTTTAGTCATGTTGCCGGGCGGCTGGTTCCGCAGCGGAGACATTGGTCGCATGGATGAGGGCGGATTCGTCTATATAGAGGATCGCAAGAAGGACATGATTCTCGTATCCGGTTTCAATGTTTACCCGAACGAGATCGAGGGCGTTGTCGTCGAGATGGACGGCGTGCTCGAGGCTGCCGCCATCGGCATACCCAACGAAAGATCGGGGGAAACCGTCAAGCTTTATGTCGTAAAGAGCGACGAGTCAGTCACCGCCAACGATATCGTGCGTTACTGCAGGGAAAATCTGACCGGGTACAAGGTGCCCAAAGAAATCGAATTCCGCGACGATCTGCCGAAGACGAATGTCGGGAAGATACTGAGACGCGCGTTACGTGAAGAGTGATCCGTCCGACAGGCTGATCGCGAACCGTCGCCCGACGGGCGCTCGAACATTGACGAGGTCAACCATGCGAAAGAGCAACGCAAAATATCGGTTGCCGCTGTTACTGTTGCTGTTCGTGGCGGGTACGGCGGCAATACCATCGGCTTTGGATCCAGTGCGCGTCGCGCCGCACATGTACGACGTTGCGTTTGAAAATGACAGGGTCCGGATACTGAGGGCAACGATTCGAAACGGCGAAACACCACCGATGCATGCTCATCCGGATCGCGTCATCGTTTACCTCAATCCCTGCGCCTGGCTCGAGAATGACGGAGAGGGCGGCACCCGAATGCGATCGTACAAATTCGGTGAACCGGTTTGGGCGCCTGCCGAGACCCATGGCGGCGTTACTGCCAGCGTCATCGAACAGTGCAGCCTGCTGGAGATTGAACTGAAGTGACGAAAACTGAGGTCGACCCATTTGTTATTAATGGTATTGCGGGCTTAGTTTTCTCACGGCATCGATTACGACACCCAGGTGGTCGGGGTCTATGTCCGGCGTTATTCCGTGCCCCAGGTTGAATACGTGCCCCGGACCCTGGCCGTAGCTTCGCAGCACTTCTGCTACTCGCGCTTCAATGACCTCCGGCGACTCCCGTAGCACGGCCGGATTCAGGTTCCCTTGTAATGCGACCTTATCGCCGGTCAGCTCGCGGGCCGTTTCAAGATCTGTGGTCCAGTCGACTCCCAGCGCATCACAATCAGTATCGGCCAAATCGGCGAGCAGCGATCCGGCACCTTTCGTGAACAGGATGATCGGAATGGTGTGGCCGTACTTCTGACGGTTTAGCCCGTCCAGTATCCTCTGCATGGCGGACAGCGAAAACCGTCGGTAATCATCCGCCTCGAGCGTCGCACCCCAGGTATCGAAGATCATAACGGCTTGCGCACCAGACTCTATCTGGGCGTTGAGATACTCGATGGTTGTTTCGGCAACAACGTTTAATAGTGTCTCCAACATTGCCGGTTCGTCCGTCACCAGGGCTTTGATCTTCTCGAACTCTCTGCTCGATCTGCCTTCCACCATGTAGGTAGCAACCGTCCAGGGGCTTCCTGCAAACCCGATCAGCGGCACCTCGTCATCGAGCTCACGGTGGATGAGCGCGACGGTATCGAGTACGTAGCCAAGCTTCTCGCCAACATCCGGCACCGCGAGCTTCTTTATGTCCGCAATAGTGTTCACCGGTCTTTCGAATCGTGGCCCTTCGCCCGTTGCGAAATATAGTCCCAGGCCCATCGCATCCGGAATCGTCAGAATGTCGGAGAACACGATTGCAGCATCCAGATCGAAGCGCCTCAACGGTTGCAGCGAAATTTCGCAGGCGAGCTCGGGGTTAGTGCAAAGGCTCATGAAGTCGCCTGCCTTTGCCCTGATCTCCCGATACTCCGGCAAATAGCGGCCCGCCTGACGCATTATCCAAACCGGTGTACGCGGCACCGGCTGACGCAAGAGTGCCCGAATCAATAAGTCATTTTTTAGCGGCGTCACGTCAGCACCGGGCCGCGATCGTCTGCTGAATGGACTCGGCCGCGGCCCGAGGGCTTTCGGCGTCGCGGATCGGCCGGCCGACAACGATGTAGTCCGCCCCGCTGGAAAATGCCTGTTCCACGGTAACGACGCGCTTCTGATCGCCGACCGGACGATTATCGACCGGCCGGATACCCGGTGTAACGACCAGCAGCTTGTTATCGACATGTTCGCGCAACATCGGGACCTCGAGTCCGGATGAGATGACGCCGTCGCATCCTGCCTCGAATGCGCGGCGTGCTCTGGATACGACCAGCGCCTCGACGTCACAGTCGAAACCAAGGTCATCGAGATCGCCCCTGTCCAGGCTCGTCAAGACCGTCACCGCGAGCACCTTCAGATCATTGCCTTTGTTTTCGGCCGCAGCCTCCATGATGGACTGGTTACCGTGCACAGTAAGAAAACTTACGCCACGATCCTTTAGCTGCCGCACTGCGGAACCGACCGTCGCTGGAATATCGAAGAACTTCAGGTCCGTGAATACTTTCTTGTTCCGCTCGAGCATCCACTCCATCAACTCGAAATAGCCGCCGCTCATCATAAGTTCCAGGCCAAGCTTGTAAAAAGTGACTGACTCGCCCAGATCTTCTGCGAGTGCTTTGGCCTGGTCGCAGTCCGGCACGTCCATGGCGAAGATCAGTCGCTCGTTGGCGGGTATCAAAGTCATAAAATGTTAACAATCCCGGGCGGTCTCGCCCAATATTCGGATTCGCTCTCCAGACGGGCCGCGGCGCATTCTATCATTCGTAGCGCTTATCGACCTTCGAACCCCGGGACAGACCCCGTATTGCCCATCCTCGTTTAATTCAAACGTTGGTATTCGGCGATTGCGAAGCGATCCGTCATGCCGGCAACGTAGTCGGCTACGACGCGCGCCTTGCCTGTCTGATCTCCATCATCGGTGGCAGCGCGGCCCGCGAACTCGGCAGGCATCTCTTCAGGATCAGTCATGTAACGATCGAAGAGCATCTCGATCATGCCTTTCGCCTCACCGACCATGCCTAACACTTTCTCGTGATGGTAAAGGTTCGTGTTCAGAAAGCTCTTCAGGTTGGTGTGTTTCTCGAAGA
>JAZFPY010000123.1:0-4743 GCA_036444875.1 Woeseiaceae bacterium
TGGCTTTGGTTAGGGCCTCAGGGGTGCTGATACATCTCTGGGGCTCGCCTATTTATAGCACAAAAAGAGTAGGGGGCATCGACGCAGATCTGCAATCGACTTGTGAGGCGGGGAGTGGTTGATACCACTCCTAGCCCACTTAGTGTTTTTAGCTAGCAACAGATGAAAAGCGCTTCTTTTACAACTATCTGTTTACTAGTAAGAATTTGGCTCCTCGGGCCGGACTCGAACCAGCGACCAATTGATTAACAGTCAACCGCTCTACCAACTGAGCTACCGAGGATTCGTGGTCTGACGATGCTCGTCAGGCGCGGCATTCTGATTCAGCCAAAATCTCAAGTCAAGGACCGGATTCAGCCAGGATCAGCACCGCCTGGGCGGCATTTTACACCAATGTCGCCCTGATTCTGGCGACGGCTTTCTCCAGTTCGTCGATGGAACAGGCAAAGGATATCCTGACGTAGCCGGGGGCGCCGAACGGGGTACCGGGCACCATGACGACATCGGCCTCGTTCAGCAGCAGCTTCACCAGGTCGCTGTCCTCTGCGAGTCCTTTTTCTTGCATGGCGCCTGTGACCTGAGGAAAGGCATAAAACGCACCTTCGCCATTCCTGCATTCGAAGCCGGGTATCTCGTTCAGCGCCTTGACGATGTAGTCGCTGCGTTCTTTGTATGCAGCGACCATTTCGGTGATGCAGGTCTGATCGCCGTCGAGGGCGGCAGCAGCTGCGACCTGGGAGATGCTCGAAGGATTGGATGTGATCTGGCTCTGAATGGTCTTCATGGCCAGGATCACCTCCTTTGGGCCGCCGGCATAGCCGATGCGCCAGCCGGTCATGGCGTAGCACTTCGATACGCCGTTGATCGTTATGACCTGATCGATCAGATCGGGGCAGGCGGTTGCGATGCTGCAGAAAGGTTCATCTGCCCAATGGATATGCTCATAGATGTCATCGGCCAGCACGACGATCTGGGGGTGTCTTTTCAGTACGTCTCCGATGGCCTCGAGTTCGGCGCGCGTATAACAGCTGCCGGTCGGATTGGAGGGGCTGTTGAGAAACATGACGCGGGTCTTGTCGCTGATTGCCGCCTCGAGCTGCTCGGGTGTTACCTTGAAATCGCTCTCGATGCCGGTTTGTATGATGACCGGTGTGCCCTCGGCAACGCGGACCATGTCGGGATAGGAGACCCAGTACGGTGCCGGAATGACTGCCTCATCGCCGTGGCTCAGTATGGCCATGCAGGCATTGAATAAGGTGTGCTTGGCACCGCAAGAGACCAGGATCTGATCAGGTGCATAGCTGAGCCCGTTGTCATGCTCGAACTTCCGTTGTATGGCCGCTTTCAGCTGGCTGGTGCCGTCAATTGCGGTGTACTTGGTTTCCCCGGCGTTGATGGCCTCAATGGCTGCCTGCTTGATGTGATCCGGGGTATCGAAATCGGGCTCACCGGCGCCCAGGCTGATGATGTCACGACCCGCCTCGCGCAGCTCTGCGGCCAGGCCAAGTACGGCGCTGGTCGCAGAGGGCATGACCCGGCTCATCCTTTCCGAAACTGATAAACTCACTCGTTTGCCTCCACGAAACCGGCGCACATGGTACGTCAAACGACAACTCTGCCCAAGAAGTCTGCGGCCGACGAGCGTGATCGTCTGACACTCGTGTCGAAATACAACCCTGCCGGCGACCAGGCGAGCGCCATTGCCGGTCTCGTAGAGGGATTGAACGACGGGCTGGCACGACAAACCCTGCTAGGGGTTACGGGCTCGGGCAAGACGTTCACGATGGCGAGAGTCATAGAGGCTACGCAGCGGCCGGCCATCATACTCGCACCAAACAAGACGCTGGCGGCGCAGCTTTACGGCGAGATGCGTGAGTACTTTCCGAGAAACTCGGTCGAATACTTCGTTTCTTATTACGACTACTACCAGCCGGAAGCCTACGTGCCGAGTTCTGACACCTATATCGAAAAAGATGCGTCTATCAATCAACACATCGAACAGATGCGTCTGTCGGCGACCAAGGCGCTGATCGAACGGCCGGACGCCATCATCGTTGCTACCGTATCAGCGATATATGGTCTGGGTGACCCCGAGGCGTACTTCAGCATGGTGCTACATCTCGTTCGCGGCGATCGCATCGATCAAAGGACGATTCTCAGGCGACTCGCTGAAATGCAATACAAACGCAACGAACTGGATCTGTCGCCGGGCAATTACCGGGTTCGTGGCGATGTCATCGATATTTTCCCCGCCGAATCCGAACGGGACGCCGTGCGCATCGAGCTGTTCGATGATGAGATTGAATCGCTGTCCTATTTTGATCCGCTGACCGGTGAAGTCTTTCGCCGGGTGCCGAGACTGACGGTTTTCCCGAAAACACACTACGTCACGGCCCGTGCGACGCTTCTTGCGGCCGTCGAGCAGATCAAAATCGAGCTCAGGGAGCGCCTGAGCGTCCTCAGAAAGCGAGAAAAACTGTTGGAAGCTCAAAGGCTTGAGCAGAGAACTTTATTCGATTTAGAGATGATTCAGGAACTCGGTTACTGTGCGGGCATCGAGAACTACTCGCGCTATCTGTCAGGCCGGGAAGAGGGCGAGCCACCACCGTGCCTGTTCGACTATATGCCGGACAAGGCCATACTCATTATCGACGAAAGCCACGTCACCGTGCCGCAGCTCGGCGGCATGTACCGCGGTGATCGCTCAAGAAAGGAAACGCTGGTCGAATACGGGTTCCGCTTACCCTCGGCGCTGGACAATCGTCCTCTCAGGTTTGACGAATTCGACAGACTCTCGCCACAGACTATCTATGTGTCGGCGACACCCGGCGATTACGAAGGCGAACACTCAGACAACGTCGTGGAGCAGCTCGTCCGGCCAACCGGCCTCGTCGATCCGAAAATCGAAGTACGTCCGGCAAGGACGCAAGTCGACGACGTGTTATCTGAAATCCATGCACGGACCGCGGTCGATGAGCGAGTCCTCATCACGACGCTGACCAAAAGAATGGCCGAAGACCTGACCGACTACCTCGATGAGCACGGTGCCAGAGTCCGTTACCTGCATTCCGACATCGGCACCGTTGAGCGTACAGAAATTATTCGCGACCTCCGTCTGGGTGCGTTCGATGTATTGGTCGGCATCAATCTGCTGCGAGAAGGCCTCGACATGCCGGAAGTGTCACTCGTCGCGATCCTCGACGCCGACAAAGAAGGTTTCCTGCGATCCGAACGATCATTGATCCAGACGATCGGCCGTGCCGCGAGGCACCTGAACGGGACGGCCCTCTTGTATGCCGACAGAGTGACGGGTTCGATGCAAAGGGCCATTGACGAGACCAATCGACGCCGCGAACGGCAGATCGCGCACAACAAGCGTCACGGCATCAAACCCGCGACGATTATCAAGCAGGTCGCGGACATCATGGAAGCCGCCTATCCGGTTCCGGGCCGCGGCCGCCGCCGCGTCGCCGAGGACGCGACTCCGTATGAGTCTCTGTCGCCGGAGCAACTCCTGAGAAAGGCGAATAAGCTTGAAAAGCGGATGCTGAAGCATGCGCGGGACCTGGAATTCGAAGAGGCGGCACGCCTGCGGGACGAGATTCAACGAATCCGAAAAGTGGGACTTGGGCTCAGCGACCGCCTGGCTGGGTAGCCCGATTGAGCCAAGTATTGCGAATGGCCTGAGGCTTGAGTATCGTAGTCCGCCCTTTTCAGAGACATCCGAAAACGCAGGGCGATTAGCTCAGGGGACGAAAGGAAGTGAGTGGTGTCCGCAGGTTACTGCCCGGGATTACAAGAATCGGGGCCGTGACCTGCGACGAAGGCACTGGATTTAAACAGGGCGATTAGCTCAGGGGTAGAGCGCCACGTTGACATCGTGGAGGTCGGCGGTTCGAAACCACCATCGCCCACCACCCACAAAGCTCTGTGCGCATAGTCAGCATCGAGGCGGCAGCAGCTGGTCCGGTCGCCTGCATAAACCGTTTTTAGCGAAGTTTCTTGGAAATCAGGCATTTCCGGACTTGTGTCTTTAGGATTGCGGCTATAAAATTCGCGTCCCGCGATAGCTGTACTGCAGGATCGCGGAATTTGCTAATGGCTGGAGGACTGGAATATCGCAGGCCCAAAGCGCGTCAAGCGCAATGAGGAAATCGAGGCACCTGAAGTTCGGGTAATTGATGCCGCCGGCGAACAGGCGGGCGTCATGCCTCTCGAAGCGGCGATTGAAGTTGCGAAGGAAGGCGGGCTGGATCTTGTAGAAGTCTCGCCAATGGCGGAGCCACCTGTTTGCCGGGTAATGGATTTCGGCAAGTATTTGTTCGAACAGAACAAGAAAGCACAGTCCGCCAGGCGCAAGCAGAAACAGGTACACGTAAAGGAAATCAAGTTTCGTCCAGGTACGGAGGAAGGTGACTACCAGATAAAGCTGCGAAAACTCGTTGCTTTCCTGGAGATTGGAGACAAAACTAAAGTCACATTGAGATTTAGAGGCCGCGAGATGGCGCATCAGGAATTGGGCGCAAATCTGCTGGCCCGGGTCAGGGAAGATCTCGATGACATTGCCATAGTTGAGCAGATGCCGCAGATGGAAGGTCGGCAAATGATTATGGTGATGGCACCGAAGAAAAAGTGAGTAACGACAGCTAACCCCGATTTAGTTCAGGGTGATGTCACTACCCGCCTGCAACGGCGATGAGTCGAAACGGCTCGATCGTACGCTGCAAGGCTAATAGATGGAGA
>JAZFPY010000124.1:0-3836 GCA_036444875.1 Woeseiaceae bacterium
AGGAGCCGGGAGCGGAATTCAGAGTCTCATTCCCCGCGATTACCCTCTAGCAGTTCGTATTCACAGGCGAATGGCGATTCAGGGTGGTGAACCGGCGAGTGCGGCGAGCCTGGCGTCATTCTCGGCAGGCGCTTCAAGCCACTCGGTCGGTGTCGCTAACGGGGCCGCGAGGGTCTCGAGAAAAACCTCAAGTTGCATGCGTTCACGTCGGCTCAGCTTGAGAGCTTTCGCCTCGTTGTGTCCAATCATCGCAAGCGGGGCCCGATTATAGTGCTTGAGTACCGCCGCCGGTGTCGCCAATTGACCCTTGTGCATATAGGGACCGGTCCCCTCAAGATTTCGTAGCGAAGGCGTCCGCATTGCGCCAATTAGTTCGGGACCGGTGCGAGCAAAGCGCAGTTCGGCACAGTCTTTCGCCGGATCGTCGCTGAAGGCGCTCAGACAATTGAAGGGATCCGACTTCACACTGCGCACGCCAACGATGCGGCCTTTATCGGGTACTTCTCGCGGAAAGGTAGTGACACCCGTGTTGTGGAATTCGTGATTGGTGAAGAGCGGTCCGTTATGGCATTGCGTGCAATTAGCCTCGCCGATGAAGAGACGCAAGCCCATTATCTCGTCGTCGCTAAACGTCGCGTGCTGAGTTGCCTCATCCCGATCCAGCACGGCTTGAACATAAGCATCGAAACGTGACGGGCCCGGCACGAGAAGTCGTTCATAGGCCGCAATTGATTTGCCGATGTTCACGAATATCCTGTTGACGAGTTCCCGATCACGGGCGGACATCGCCTGCCATGCAGCGTTCAACTGCGGCTCCGCAATGGGAGCCGCGGCATCCGGGAACCGGCTTCGGTCCGACAGATCGGGTAAGGGACCGAACAACGCCTCGTAGGCAGCTCGATAGCTCGAGTCTGTGGCAATGAGCCGTACGTATTGCATGCGGGTGCCGGCATGCTCGTTCGGGTCTTCCAGGGGCGACAATGCTTGTGACCACAGGCTGTCTTTGCGGCCATCCCAGTAGAGCCACGGACTGTACGCAGTACCGACAATGCTTGGCGTATTGCGCTTCGATGTCCCTATCGCCTGACCCTTGGGCCGCCCGTCCGTGAAACGGCGCTCCGGCTGGTGGCAGGTCGCGCAGGCGATTCCCCCGTTGCCGCTGAGCCTTTGATCGAAGAATAATTGCTGGCCCAGTTTCGCGGCACGTGCGTCATCCGCCACAGCATTCGACGGGTCCGGGGCCAACGGTGGCAGACTGCCGATCCAGAGCGAGCGCAGCATCCCGGTCTCGATCTCTGTCCATGGCGAAGGATCGACCGTTCGGTTGAACCACCACGAGACCAGTGCCACTGCGGCCGCGAGACCAATGAGCCTTGCAAGCCTGCTTCCCGTGTTCACTCCTTTGCCCAAGGTCACAGTTCCAGGAGGATGACTACGGTGTCGCGGTCACCACCTGCGCTGATGGTGATCGTAATTTCCCAGGAGCCGTTCATGTGAAAACGAATGCCTTCAATCAGGTACTCGCCGTTGCCCAAATATTGTGTCATCCGAGGACTGGTCGGCAGACCGTGATCATGTTCCGGCATGCCACCTAGCAATGTGATGTCGGCGTTCGCGACGGGCTGACCGCCTGCCGTTTCCACATGAAGCACCCAGCTATGCATCCGGTTGATCGTTATCGGATGCTGCTGACTCTTGTAACTCACCTGAAAGAGACCAGACTGCGATATCCAAACGCGGCTGTCAGCGGACTCGGCCTGGTTTTCCTCGGCCATTGAGGTAGCAAGTAACGCCACCACGAGCAAGAAGGCCGTCGTGTATCGAAAAAACACTCTGCAGTACAAGCAAGCACCGGCGATCCGAAAGTCATTCTTCATGTCATAACTCCGGCACAACGCTTGAGCGTTTATTCCGCCATTCGCGCCAACGCGTAAATGATCCATTCAAATACCAGTAATGGAGCTGAACGAGGATCATCAGTCCAATGAAAAACGGCCAGTAACCAAAGCCCGTGAAACCAACCTTAAATGGAAAAACCGCAGTGTAAATCTTGCCCGTATCCTGAGGTAGCGCGGTGACGATCCCAACGTACCATCCGGGCTCGTCAAATTGCTGAACGATCGAAAACACGTCCGGCTCGATAACGGCGGGTTGATAAAACACGGTAGCTCCATCGAGCGCTTGGATCGACGCCACGTCTTCCCACTTGACGAAGCGTCCCAGTCCGGTTACGTCCCGGATTATCCGAAAGTCGATCGGCATTTCGCCAAGGCTGCTGTGCACATACTCCATCACAAACACGGTCTCGGCAGCTTCCGGTACGTCTTCGCAGAACTCCTCCCGCTGACGCGTCCGCGGCAGGTAAATTTTGAAATGCGCCGTGAGATAGCCGATCTTGATCAGGCACACATCTTCGTCGGGGCCCACGCTACCGTGCGCACTGGCGTTTTGCACGACGAGCACCAGGCCAAACGCAACACAGCAGAAAAACATAGATTGTGACAGGCGGTATCGGATCATGAGGCCTATTCTAGAAGGAAAACCGTTGCCCAATTTACAGATTTGCCGGCGAAACACCATGTCGATCATCCGCCGCCCCGATTCTCCCGGTAAATGGTCTAAACTACAGTCACAGAATAAGCGGCGTTACAGCCGCCAAAAATAAGGGGAACCCACAAATGAACGTAAGTCTGGTCTCGTTATGGTTGCCGATTCTCGCATCGGGCGTCGCCGTATTCATTGCCAGCAGCCTGATCTGGATGGTGGTGAATTATCACAATTCCGACTGGCAGGAACTGCCTGACGAGGACGCGGCCAGAATGGCGCTAAGATCTGCGCCACCGGGCAAATACAGCGTTCCCTATGCGGCTACGGCTGCGGACCGCAAGAGCGCGGAATGGCAGGAGAAATTCAAGGAAGGGCCTGCCGCAATACTGACGATTCTCCCGCACGGCTCGCTGGCGATGGGCAAACAAATGGTGCAATGGATCATTTACTGCCTGGCAATCTCGTTCCTGGTCGCCTACGTGGCGAGCGTGACAATATCGGCGGGCGCCGATTATCTGAAAGTGTTCCGGATCGCCGGTACGGTTGCCGTTCTTGCCTATGCGGGCGCTGCCCCGATGCGCTCGATCTGGTTCGGCCAACCCTGGAGCGCTACCGCGAAGGATATCCTCGACGGTGTGATCTACGGCTTGTTGACGGCAGGCGTATTCGGCTGGCTCTGGCCCTGAATACGCTGCGGACGTGGGCCCGGACGGGACGATCCCGTCATCGGCCCGGCTGAGTTCGTGGAGCAAACCTGTCGAAGCAGACCTGATGCCTGCATTCGATAAATAACAGCCGTCGACTACAGGCTGGTCGCGGCTATCTCAAATTTGCCCTTGTAGCCGTCGCCATCCCGCTCGAGCATGACGGTCAGGTTGCTTACTGCCTCGGTGTCACCTTTCATTACGATATCTCTTTCCACGCCAATTGGGTTCGGACCTCGCGCCGCATATGCTGCTGTCTGATACACCTCTCGTTCGATATCTGCGGGCAGATACAACTGTGTGTCAAGCGCTGTCCACTCCACGTCCCGCCAAACGACTCTCACATGAATATGTGCAAGGCGCGGCATGTACCAGCCGGGGTATATTGTCGTGAATATCGCCTTGCCATTCTCATCAGTCACCTGATGACCCCGAAGGTAGGACTTGTCCTTCATGTTGATGGCCTGGTCGGTTACACGTAACGTGTCGGGATTGAACACGATGTTGTCAACCCCAGAATAAAGACCAGCGGCGTCGCAATGCCAGATATCGACGAAAAAATCTGACACGGGCGCACACCAAAGG
>JAZFPY010000125.1:0-2112 GCA_036444875.1 Woeseiaceae bacterium
ACGCGTGCAACGGTTGCCCGGACGTCTGCCAGCAATTGTTTATCGATCTGCATATTGTCTATTGCGTTAGTGGGACAGGCGCGATACCGATCTGAATGCATTAAACGCCTGTCGAAAACCTTTCGAGCAAAATGATCGGGGTGAGATGATTGATTCGGATCGCCTTGTGTCGGTCCTCACCCTAAAGGGCGCCTTCGGCGTCCAAAACGCTTGCGCGCTTTGTGACTCGGGGCTGCGCCGCTCGGTCCTTCGGACGCAGTTGACCACGCGCATCCTGCGCCTGGCCCTTCGGGCGAACTCGCGATGCTCGTTCGTCCGAATCGGCTTCCTGCCGATTCGTCGTACGTCTGTCGGCCCGCGGGCTCGTCTCGGTTCGAACTTCCGGCCCCTGCTTCCCAAATACAATGCCACATCCGTTTGTAATCAAGACCTTACAGAATATCATGAATCAAAACATTCACGTAAGATGTTTTTTGATAACGTTTGATCGCGTTCGCACTGTGGCAACAGAAACGTCCGCACGAAATCCGTTTGTCATCGTTTAGGCAATTTAATCGCAGGAGTTGAGTTTCGTGGATGATTACCAGGACATTCGAGACGGAGTAACCGCGCTGTGTGCCGAATTCCCCGGCGAGTACTGGCAGAAACTGGATTCCAGCAGCGAGTATCCGGATAAATTTGTAGCCGAGCTGACTGCCTCGGGCTATCTCGCGGCGTTGATCCCGGAGGAATACGGCGGCTCCGGTCTGGGCGTCGAAGCCGCCGGCGTTATTCTCGAGGAAATCTCCCGCTCGGGCGGACATCCTGGTGCTTGTCATGCCCAGATGTACACCATGGGCACCATCCTGCGGCATGGATCGCCGCAGCAGAAAGCACAATACCTTCCGGAAATCGCCAACGGTAATCTGCGCCTGCAGGCGTTCGGTGTGACTGAGCCGGCGGCGGGGAGCGATACCACGTCGATCAAGACTTTCGCCCGGCGCGACGGTGACGAATATATAGTCAACGGCCAGAAAATCTGGATCAGCCGGGCAGAACATTCCGACCTGCTGTTGCTTTTGGCGCGGACAACGCTCAAGGAGCAGATCACAAAGAAGACCGAAGGCTTGAGCCTGTTCCTGGTGGATATGAAAAAAGCGCTTGGTAATGGTCTGACCATTCGCCCCATCGCAACGATGATGAACCATCATACGACCGAGTTGTTCTTCGACGATATGGCAGTTCCCGCGAACGCGATGATCGGGGAGGAGGGTAAAGGCTTCCGTTATGTCCTTGACAGCATGAACGTGGAGCGAACGCTGATAGCGTTTGAATGTATCGGTGATTGCAAATTTTTCATCGAGCGGGCCAAAGAGTACGCCGCTGACAGGAAGGTTTTTGGCCGCCTGATCGGCAGCAACCAGGGAGTTCAGTTCCCCATTGCCCGCGCCTACGCAGAGATGCGTGCTGCGGAACTTATGACTCATGAGGCGGCGCGTCTGTTCGATGCCGGCGAGCGTTGCGGGGCCGAAGCCAATATGGCGAAAATGCTTGCGGCGGATGCCTCTTGGAATGCGGGCAATACCTGCCTGCAAACGCACGGCGGCCTGGGCTTCGCCAGGGAATATGATATCGAGCGCAAGTTCAGGGAAACGCGTCTTTATCAAGTTGCGCCAATCTCGACCAACCTCATATTGTCATTCATTGGCGAGCATGTATTGGGATTGCCGAGGTCGTATTGATGTAGAGCGGGATGTGCGACAACGGCAGACCGGCCAGACTGACACCGTTTCCCGCGCGACGCCGGGACCTGGCTGAGAAATATTCGGAGCATAGGTCGAGGCGAACCGCAAATATTTGATAATCGCGGTTCGACTCCTATTATTTTCGGTTCGACCCCTATTATTTCTGCTCGGCCATCCGCATTATGCAGCTTCACATTTCACTCAAATTGAGGGTTTCGCGGTGACGTTATCGTTTTTCTGGCAGAAGATTTTGCTGTTTTTCGGGATTGCTCTTGCCCTTGGGGCGTGCTCCACGGGACCACAGATCACCAGGACCCAGGATGTATCGGAGTCTGCAGATACGCCTTACAAAAAAATCCTGGTCATTACCCTGTTTTCGTCATTTGAT
>JAZFPY010000126.1:0-3448 GCA_036444875.1 Woeseiaceae bacterium
AGGCGTGGTAGCAAAGATTATTGAGTAAGGAGTTCTGACAAGCTCGGTGGTACCGGGACCATACGTCAAGTGATCTGTCGCGCACCTGACGGTCTCGACTCTAACGAGAGTGTTGGGCGCGACAGGCCAGTAGCTCAATTGGCAGAGCGGCGGTCTCCAAAACCGCAGGTTGGGGGTTCGATTCCCTCCTGGCCTGCCAATCGAAGGCAGGAGGCATAGTAGGAGCCCGTCCTGACGGGCGAGCGCGGCGCAAGAAGGAAGACAAGGCATCGTAGGAGCCCGTCCTGACGGGCGATCGCGAGCATAAACGCAAAATGACGACGACAACGGAAACAAGCGAGTCCGGCGTACTGGACATCCTGAAGCTGCTCATTTCGGCTGGCCTGCTCGTGGGCGGCATCTTCGGCTACTACTGGTACCTGGAGTGGTTGCTGCCTTTGCGCGTATTGCTGGTGCTCGGCGGGTTGGCTGCCAGCCTCACTGTCGCGGCGACGAGTGTCCAGGGTCACCGGATTCGGGCATTCATCCAGGGGTCGCGGATAGAGATACGAAAGGTCATCTGGCCGACTAAACAAGAAACGACGCAAACAGCAATTGCTGTTTTTATCTTTACTCTTGTTATGGCTTTATTTTTCTGGGCGTTGGATTCAGGGCTACTCTGGTTGACGCGCACCTTGGTCGGTTCAGCCGGCTAAATAGATTTAAGAGGTAGAGCCCAAGTGGGGTTACGCTGGTACATCGTTCACGCCTATTCCAATTTCGAACACAAGGTGAAGAGTTCGCTCGAAGAGCGCATCAAGCTGATGGGGCTCGAAGACAAGTTTGGCGAAATTCTTGTCCCGACCGAAGAGGTCGTCGAAATGAAGGACGGCCAGAAGAGGAGAAGCGAGCGAAAGTTTTTTCCGGGCTATGTCCTTGTACAAATGGAAATGGACGACGAGTCATGGCATCTGGTGAAAGAAGTTCCCAAGGTATTGGGATTCATCGGCGGTTCGAGTGATCGTCCAGCACCGATAACAGAGGCCGAAGCCGATCAGATTTTACAGCGCGTCAAGGAAGGCGTGGACAAGCCACAGCCGAAAGTGTTGTTCGAGCCAGGTGAGGTTGTTCGCGTCACAGATGGCCCGTTCAACGATTTCAGTGGAGTCGTTGAGCAGGTGAATTACGAGAAGAGCCGCCTGCAGGTTGCGGTACAGATTTTGGGCCGGTCTACGCCCGTCGAACTCGACTTCGGTCAGGTGGAAAAAGGCTAGACAGGTTTTGCATTATTGCATCGTAGGAGTTGTCCGACCGCCATGGATGGCGGGAGTGCAGGTGTTGCAGGAGCATTCACCTGCCTGACGGGCGATAGCGGCGCTAAAAGGAAGACACGGCATCGTAGGAGTTGTCCGACCGCCATGGATGGCGGGAGTGTAGGTGTTGCAGGAGCATTCACCTGCCTGACGGGCGATTGCGGCGCTAATAGACACGAGGAGCCCTAACAAGGCGTTTGAACTCGAGAGGAATTCGAAATGGCAAAAAAGGTCGCTAATTTTATCAAGCTGCAGGTCCCTGCAGGCCAGGCTAACCCGAGTCCGCCGGTCGGTCCGGCGCTGGGCCAGCACGGTGTGAACATCATGGAATTCTGCAAGGCGTTTAACTCGGAAACTAAAAGTGTAGAAACGGGCTTGCCGATTCCGGTCATTATTACGGTCTATACTGACCGCAGTTTTACGTTTATTACAAAGACGCCGCCGGCGGCCGTGCTGTTGCGCAAGGCTGCGGGTGTTCCGAAAGGATCGGGAACGCCGAACACTGAAAAGGTCGGCAAGGTAAACCGCAGTCAGCTCGAAGAAATTGCAACAACGAAAATGCCGGACCTGACGGCGGCTGATATGGACGCCGCAGTGCGTACCGTTGCCGGTACTGCCCGAAGCATGGGAATTGATGTGGAGGGTGTGAAGTAATGGCTGGCTTGACCAAACGTAAGAAACTTGGGCGCGAAAAGGTCGAGTCCACGACGGCGTATCAGATCGATGAGGCACTTACCCTGGTCAAAGAGCTGGCGATCTCGAAGTTTCCCGAGAGCATCGATGTATCTGTGAATCTCGGTGTCGATCCGCGCAAGTCGGACCAGGTTGTTCGCGGATCGACCGTATTGCCAAACGGCACTGGCAAGAACGTGCGTGTCGCGGTGTTCGCCCAGGGCGATAACGTTGATAAGGCAAAGGCAGCCGGCGCCGATATCGTCGGTTTCGAAGATCTTGCTGAGCAAGTCAAAGCCGGTGATCTGAATTTTGACGTTGTTATCGCGACGCCGGACGCAATGCGTGTCGTTGGTACGCTCGGCCAGATTCTTGGTCCGCGGGGCTTAATGCCGAACCCAAAGGTCGGCACTGTAACGGCAGACGTTGAAACAGCCGTGCGAAACGCGAAGGCCGGTCAGGTGCGTTACCGGACGGACAAGGCGGGAATCATTCATTGTCCGATCGGTCGTGCGGATTTCGACGTTTCGGCATTGAAAGAAAACCTGGTCGCGTTGCTGACTGACCTCAAGAAGGCCAAGCCTGCATCGGCTAAAGGTGCATATTTAACAAAACTGACCGTCTCCTCAACGATGGGGCCGGGCGTGTCAGTCGATCGGGCAAGCGTAGACGCCTGATCTGTGAGTTTTGCGCTTCGGTTTTCGAATCGAGCTGCAAAAATGGCCGGGTCGAGAGATTCCGGTCATCGTCGAAGACCGTAGGTGGTCGGTGTGAAACCCGACCTTAATAATGCCTACGCAGATGGTGTTGCCTGAGTCAGAGCAATCTGGCGAACGGTCACCGTTCGACATTGGGTGGTGGAGAAGGACTCCGCTGAGTTGTGACCGTTAGCCAGGAGAAGTTCATGGCACTGAAGCTCGATGACAAGAAGAGATATGTCAGAGAGGTAAACGCGGTTGCGGGTGACTCTATTACCGCTGTTGCAGCGGAGTACAGAGGGTTATCCGTTGCAGAGATGACGGACTTGCGTAGGGAAGCACGCAATGCCGGCGTATATCTGCGTGTTGTCAAGAACACGCTTGCGCGCCGGGCCGTCGAAGGCACTGAATTTGAGTGTATGAAGGAGATACTCACGGGACCGATTCTGCTCGCGTTTGCGAAAGACGATCCAGGTGCCGCTGCCAGGGTTATCAAGGATTTCGCCGAAAAGCACGATGCTTTGAAGGCGGTGTCCCTTTCTGCCGGCGGGGAATTATTGCCGGCAACTGATCTTTCGCGATTGGCGGAATTGCCAACGCTCGATCAGGCACGCGCGTTAATACTTGGCGTGATGATTGCACCGATGACCAAACTGGTTCGGACACTTTCTGAGCCGTCCACAATGCTCGCACGGACATTTTCCGCGCGTGGCAGTCAAGAAGCGGCTTGAGTGCTGGATGATTGTCTGACTATCGATACTTACTTAACTGATTCAGGAACATTAG
>JAZFPY010000127.1:0-2523 GCA_036444875.1 Woeseiaceae bacterium
GTAATTCGCGTACAGGCCAGGTCAGTGAGCCCGTCCCAAGACCGATCGATGCCTCGTCATCATCCCAGAGAAAGGTCTTGCCGCGCTCCTCGGCCGCTGCTGCAAGCTTCAGCAGGCCAGGATTTGCCTCTTCGCTAATCTCTGCGCGTATGCGCTCGACGGTTGCATCGAAATCGGCGGCGTCCGCGGCGTTGAACTCGCTGTCGCAACACGCCCATGCCCATTCGTTGATGGCGGAGGCTGCATACAGCGCGTCGATAGGGGCCGAGAAAGCCAGGCTTACGCCTCCGGACAGGCGCCAGCTGCAGGTAGATTCGTCTGCCCAAGCGACGGCTTCGAGCATACGACGGATACTGGTCTCCCAGAACGGGATGAGCTGTCCGGCCTCCGCTTCGCTGCAGCGAACATCGAGGATCGTGCCCGGCTTGTTCCACAACAGGCTCGGCCCGGTCAGTCTGCGCGCGTCAATGTATTCCATCGGCGTCGATCGGCGGGACTTGCGGGCTAATCGCCGGCTTCCCTGGCAATACGAACGCCGCGTTCATCGCTGATGAGCTCTAGGTCATCGTGAAAATTGAAATCCTCGCTTTCCGGCAGTTCGATACTCACCGACGATCTCTTGGGCGCATCCTCGACCCTGGCGCCAGAATTGAAATAGATGATCTGCTTCCAGGTGCGTTTGACAGCATCGGTAAGCACCAGGACCAGGTCGCCCGGCTCCGCCGTCTCCAGCGCTCGGGTCGTCGCCTCCTGCTCGTCGGGGATGACTTCGATCTGGTCCACGGAAACGCCTTCCTCAAGCAGTTTGTTCTTGAGCATGACGGCGACTTCCTCGTCACCACGTCCGCGGCGGTTGTCGTCGCAGCGGCAAATGAAATGATCAAAATGCCCGGCAGCGATTTCTGCTATCTCTCTGATGTCTTCATCTCGCCGGTCACCGGGGGCGGACAGCACCACAATGCGTCTTCCTTCAGGCTCGAAACGGTCAACCAGATGGCACATTGCCCGAACAGCCGCGGGATTGTGCGCGTAATCGAGAATGACCTTGAACGGGTGTTCGTCATAGATATTCATACGTCCCGGCGTTTGGAAAAACGTCGCGTCAAAGGTTCGCAGCCCGTGGCGGATATCCTCGAGCCCGATATCCATGTTGTAGGCGAGTGCAGCGGCAAACATCGCATTTTGTACATTGTGAATTGCCCGGCCTTCGATCGTCGCGGGAATCAGGTGAGTCCAGAGCAGCGGGATATGACTCTCATTGTCATAAATAGTGATCATGTGGCCGTTCATGCCCTCTTCGAGCACGAAGGCCTGCCCACCGGCACGAATATGTTGCTTGACCAGCGGATGCCCGGGATTCATCGTCACATAGCAGAGCGTTGCCGCGTCTGTGTAGTCCGCCATTTGCAGGCAATGCGCGTCGTCGGCATTGAGGACGGCCGCGTCCCTGGCGATTTCAACAGGGACTCGCTTGATTTCAGCCAGCTGCTCGAGCGTGTCTATGCCCTTCATGCCCAGATGATCGGCAGCAACATTGAGGCAGGCAGCAACATTACACTCCTGGAATCCCAGCCCGCCGCGCAACATGCCGCCGCGAGCCGTTTCCATGACGGCTGCATCGATAGACGGATCCCGCAGAATCATCTTTGCCGATACCGGGCCCGTCATGTCGCCCGGGACGCTGAGCTGCCCGTCGATATAGACACCATCTGTCGAAGTCAGGCCAACCGTGAAGCCACACATCTTCAGGATGTGCGCAAGCATGCGTGAGGTTGTCGTCTTGCCGTTCGTGCCGGTCACTGCTGCAATCGGGACACGGCTGGGGGAATCGGGTGGAAAAAGCATATCCAGCACAGGGCCGGCCACATCTCGCGACGTGCCTTCACTCGGCGCAACATGCATGCGGAAACCGGGCCCCGCGTTGACTTCGCAGATTCCGCCGCCTGTTTCACGGTATGACTCGGTGATGTCTTTGGTCAGGAAATCGACGCCGCCGATATCCAGGCCGATTGCCTTGATCGTGCGAATCGCCATGTCGCGATTGTCAGGATGAATAGTGTCCGTTACGTCGATCGCCGTACCACCGGTTGAAAGGTTCGCGGTCGATCGCAGGTAAACAGTCTCCCCGTCCTTTGGAACCGTGTTGCGGTCGTAGCCCAGCTTTGCCAGCAGGCGCTCGGCCTGATGATCCAATTCCAGCCGTGTCAGCACTTTCTCATGACCGACACCGCGACGCGGGTCTTCGTTAACGACTTCCACAAGCTGCTCGATCGTTTGCCTGCCATCACCGACGACATGACCTGGCACGCGCTTCGCTGCGGCAACGAGTTCGCCATTGACGACGAGAAGCCTGTGATCGTGGCCCTCGAGAAAACTCTCCACGATGATGTTGCGGCCATGCTCTCTTGCCTTGGCAAACGCGGCTTCAACTTCATCGTTCGTTTTCAGATTGATGGAAACGCCGCGCCCATGATTGCCGGAGAGTGGTTTCAGGACGACGGGAAAGCCGATTCGCGCCGCCGC
>JAZFPY010000128.1:0-3501 GCA_036444875.1 Woeseiaceae bacterium
ACTGACATAGACGCCGATTGTCTCCAGATACGATTTCGCAAGCGTGTTCGCCGAGTGATGCAGCACATATTTGTACAATGTCATATGCCCTTCCATCGTATGTGGACGCAGGCTGTGTGCAAGCATGATGTTATCTACATTGTTGCCCGGCCCCTTTACCCGATCGTAGAGCTTCTTGAGTTTCCCGCTTGCCTTCTCGAAGGCGATTGTCCGTATCCAGGTCATAAAGCAGTGCTCCACTCATCCTGTAGCGCCTCGCGCCCCGCCCGATCTGCATTGTCGACCATTTCCCGGCCCGCTTCAGCTACCATAGCCACAATAACGTAATTCTTGTTGGGGGTGATTTCACCGTCTCCTCCAGGCAGCCGCCTGACAACAAAACGTGATTTGACTGATTGCGTGTGAATACTTGAGCGGCGATTCTGACCCCTTGTTTGATAATTAACCATAAGAATGGCGATTGCTACCCGAACCGACCTGGAGCTGCTCGACCAGGAAGATCCCCTGGCACCGTTTCGAGGCGAGTTTTTCCTGCCCGACGGGATTATCTATCTTGACGGCAATTCGCTGGGCGCCATGCCCCGCGAAGCCGCGCAACGTGCCAGACAGGTCGTGGAGAAGGAATGGGCCGTCGGACTGATCGGCAGCATGAATGCGGCGGGCTGGTACGCGCTTCCGGTGACGCTGGGCCGCAAGATCGCGGCGTTGGTCGGCGCGCGGCCCAACGAGGTCGTAGTCACTGATTCCACCGGCATCAACCTGTACAAGGTGCTGGCGGCAGCGATACAGATTCAGCCCGAGCGCCGCGTCATCGTCATGGAAGGCAGTAATTTCCCGACGAATAACTACATGGTGCAGGGGCTGGTCGCACAGCTCGGCGACGGTTACACGATCAGGTTCGCTGAAGCCGACGATATCATGGCGGCTATCGACGAGGATGTTGCCACTATTTGCATTACCCATGTCCACTACAAGACCAGCAATATTCTCGATATGGCGGCAATAACGGAACGTGCTCACTCGGTCGGTGCCGCAGCCGTCTGGGACCTTTGCCACAGCGCCGGCGCCATGCCCGTCGATCTCAATGGCTGCAACGTCGACTTCGCCGTCGCTTGCACTTACAAATACCTGAACGGCGGGCCGGGCAGTCCCGCCCTGCTGTTCGCCGCCGAACGCCACCACGGCAAGTACCTGCAGCCATTGACCGGCTGGTTTGGTCACGCCGAGCCGTTCGATTTCGATCGGGACTACCGGCCGGCTAACGATATTCGACAGATGCTGAGTGGCACACAGCCTGTCGTTAGCCTTTCCCTGGCCGAGATCGGTATCGATATCATGCTGCGCGCAGACCTGCAGGCCATCCGCGAGAAGTCAATGCGGATGACCGATCTCTTTGTCGAGTTGGTCGAGCAACGTTGCGGCGACCATAACATTGCGCTGGTCAGTCCCCGTCAGGCCGAGCGGCGAGGCAGCCAGGTATCGTTGTACCACGAAGAAGGCTATCCGATCGTGCGGGCAATGCACGACCGCGGTGTCATCGGCGACTATCGCGAGCCGGGCGTCATGCGTTTCGGCTTTGCGCCGTTATATATTCGCTACGTCGATGTCTGGGACGCGGTCGACATACTCCAGGGCATTCTGGAAACCGGCGCCTGGAAAAAGCCGCAATATCGTGAACGCGCTGCCGTCACCTGATTCACATCTTCGAGGTGTGTGAGACCATCCGTCTCTGCATTGGAAGCTTCGACGCAATACTATGTCTGCCCTCACATTTCCAGCGTCTGCAGCAACATCCGCAGCGATACAATAAATAGAAAGCAGCCGAAAATTACGCTGAGCTGTCGTCGGCTCAACGCGTGTGCCATGCGCGCGCCAAGCGGCGCCGCAAGCACCGTAGCCGGCGCAATAAAGGCAAATCCAATAAGGTTCACGTAGCCGAGGCTACCGGGCGGCAAAAGTTCATTGCCATAGCCTGACCATATGAAGCCCAGCGTGCCCGGAATACTGATCAGGAGCCCGAACAGCGCCGCAGTACCGATGGCCCGGTGGATCGGCTCGTTCATCAAAGTCAGTGCAGGCACACTCAATGAACCGCCGCCAATACCCATCATCGTCGACACCATTCCGATCGTCGCAGGCATGACCAGTGTGCCGCTTCCGCGAGGGATGCCGGACGCCAGGGTCCAGTTGTCGAGGGGCAGCAGCATTTTCAATGCGACCAGCAAAGCTACTGCCGAGAATACGGCGGTCAGCACCTGTCCGCCTACATGACTCGCGATTGCAGTGCCTGTGACGGCTCCAATAAAAATGAATGGTAGCCAGTATTTAGCCAGCTCGGTGTCTACGGCGCCCCGTTTGAAGTGCGCCCGCGACGACGATATTGATGTCGGCACGATCACGGCCAGTGATGTAGCGACGGCAATGTGCATGCGCACGGACGCATCGACACCCAGCAGTTCGAGAACTCCTTCCAGTACCGGCACAATGACAATGCCGCCACCGACGCCGAGCAAGCCGGCGAGGATGCCGCCGGCAACACCGGCTACCAGCATTCCGGCGATCAGCACTGAGATCTCAGGCATGAGTTAAACTCGAATGTTGACTGATTGTGGGGGTTTCAGACATCGTTGCGATAACGGCAAATCGAAATTTCCTGCAAGTATTTCCCAGGCGTTAATAAGTGACTATACCGAAGAGCATGCAATTCGTAGATATTTCTGAGCCCGGTGGGCCGGAAGTACTGCAGTTAGCCAGTGGTCCGGTGCCGAAGGCTGGTTCTGGTCAGCTCCTGATCAAGGTCTCGGCGGCCGGCGTAAACCGCCCTGATGTCTTACAAAGGAAGGGCATGTATCCGGTGCCGGCAAGCGCCTCCCCTATTCCGGGCCTCGAGGTTTGCGGTGAAGTCGTTGCGTGCGGCGAGGGCACTGCGAAATTCAGGAAGGGAGAACAAATTTGCGCCCTGGTCAATGGCGGCGGTTACGCAGAATTTGTCGCAGTGCCGGAAGGCCAGTGCCTGCCTGTTCCTTCGGGATTGAGTGCCGTTGAAGCTGCGGCATTACCGGAGACGTTTTTTACTGTCTGGACGAACGTCTTCGATCGCGGCGCCCTCAAGCCCGGCGAGAGCTTTCTGGTCCACGGCGGCTCGAGCGGCATCGGTACTACTGCGATCCAGTTGGCCAAAGCGCTTGGGGCCACAGTATTTACTACAGCCGGGTCAAAAGAAAAGTGTGCCGCTTGCGAGGAACTCGGCGCCGACCTGGCCGTTAACTACCGTGAGCAGGATTTTGTCGAAGTGATCCGGGAGGCCACCGCCGGCAGCGGCATCGATGTGACTCTCGATATGGTTGGCGGTGACTATGTCCCGCGCAACGTGGAACTGGCGGCACTTAACGGGCGAATCGTCATCATTGCCTCGCTCCGCGGCCGACAGGCCGACCTGAATATTGGGCCGATCATGATGAAGTGTCTTGTTCTGACAGGTTCGGTTTTGCGCCCGCGATC
>JAZFPY010000129.1:0-4835 GCA_036444875.1 Woeseiaceae bacterium
CGAAGAACTCGTTCTCCGGACCAAAATAAGCCGCGTCGGCAATGCCTGTCGATTTCATATAGGCCTCCGCGCGCTGAGCCAGGGATCGCGGACACCTGTCATAACCCTGCATTGTTAACGGCTCGATAACGTTGCAGCGCAGATTCAGTGTTGCGTCTTCTGCAAAGATATCGACGACGGCCGTTGCCGGATCCGGCAGTAGAATCATGTCGGATTCGTTGATGCCCTTCCATCCGGCGATCGACGAGCCGTCGAACATTTTGCCTTCTTCAAAAAGGTCTTCATCGGCTGCCCGGGACGGCACGGTGACGTGCTGCTCCTTGCCTTTCGTATCGGTAAACCGAAAGTCGATGAACTTCACCTCTCTTTCTTTTATCAGGCCGAGAACATCAGCAGGTGTCATGAAGCATTCCTCCAATCAGGATTTCGTTAAAATTACGCCGGCCTGCGGGCCTGCCTTACTGACATTGCAGGAACCGTGCCACAGGCCGCAAACTGTAAGTCATTAATTATCAAGGCATTTTGAATTCGACCGCGCCAGGATCTGCACCAATATGGTGCGGCCCCGTCCCGTAGCGCACCAGTGTAGTGCACTTCAGTCGCGTCTGCACTATTCCGGGCGCGTTACTTTTCCCCCGATGCTGCGCCTGACGCGGCCATCGGCACACAGCCTCATCTTGGTTATACTGCGCGCCTCTGTAGGCATTGAAATCATTGATGAAGAAGGACAACCCGCCTGCGTTGCTGACTTTCCAGGATTTGATCCTGGCGCTGCAGCAATTCTGGGCTGAGCGCGGCTGTGTCATTGCGCAGCCCTACGACATGCAAATGGGGGCCGGCACGTTTCATCCGGCCACCTTCCTGCGCGCCGTGGGCCCGGAGCCATGGAGCGCTGCCTATGTGCAGCCCTGCCGCCGGCCGACCGATGGCCGTTACGGCGATAACCCATTCAGACTGCAGCACTACTACCAGTTCCAGGTTGTCATCAAGCCGTCGCCTGAGGACATTCAGGACATTTACCTGGAATCGCTGCGCACGATCGGCATCGATCCGACCGTTCATGACATTCGCTTCGTCGAAGATAACTGGGAGTCACCCAGCCTCGGCGCGTGGGGCCTTGGCTGGGAGGTCTGGCTCAACGGCATGGAGATTACCCAGTTCACCTACTTCCAGCAGCTCGGTGGCCTGGAGTGCCGGCCGGTCACCGGCGAGATAACCTACGGCCTCGAGCGCCTGGCGATGTATTTGCAGGATGTCGAGAGCATCTTCGACATCGTCTGGACGGACGGGCCGCTCGGCCGCATCAGCTATCGCGATGTCTATCATCAAAACGAGGTCGAACAGTCCAGGTACAACTTTGAGCTGGCCGATATAGACTCCCTCTTCAATGCCTTCGACCTTGCTGAGCACGATTGCCAACGCCTCATCGAACTCAAGCTGGCGCTCCCGGCCTATGAGCAAATGCTGGTCGCCTCACATACATTCAATCTGCTGGACGCGCGACAGGCGCTGTCGGTCAGCGAGCGGCAGCGTTTCATTCTTCGCGTGAGGGACATGTCCAAATCGGTGGCTGCGGCCTATTATGCAAGCCGTGAGGCCCTGGGCTTTCCTATGATCGAGAGCGCCAAAGCCCACAAGCGCGAGGCCTCTTAGCGGTGAGTAATGCCGCTGATTTTCTGGTCGAGATAGGCACTGAGGAGCTGCCGCCGAAGGCGCTCAGGAATCTCATGAATGCCTTTGCCGGCAGTTTGCAGCTGGCCCTGGATAACGCCCGCCTCGAGCACGCATCAGTATCCGCTTACGCGAGCCCACGCCGGCTTGCTGTCATTGTCGCATCGCTTGGCTTTGCACAGGCCGACGAGGAAATTGTCGTACGGGGCCCGCCTGTCTCGGTTGCCTACGACGACGCCGGAAAAATCACGCCCGCAGGTAGTGCGTTTGCGAAAAAGTGCGGCGTCAAACCCGAAGCTCTTGATCGTTTGCCGGCCGACAAAGGCGAGCGGCTTTGCTTTCGCTCGCTCGAGCGCGGCCAAAAAGCCGCGGCGCTTATACCGGGGCTCGTTGAGACCGCTCTCAAGGACCTGCCGATACCGCGGCGAATGCGCTGGGGCGATGGTGAAGCCGAGTTCGTGCGGCCCGTTCACTGGATCGTATTGCTGCACGGCAGTCATGTCGTTGAGGGTTCCGTGATGAGCGTGCCGGCCGGCAGGATGACCCGCGGCCACCGCTTTCATGCGCCGGGCGAGATTGCGCTCGATGAGCCCGCAAAGTATCTGTCGCTGCTTAAGAAGGCCCGGGTGCTCGCCGATTTTGATGTGCGGCGGAAAACTATTGTCACGGCTGTAAAAAATGCGGCAAAAGAGGCGGGTGGCGAGCCCGTAGCCAGCGAGGCCCTGTACGATGAAGTCACCGCCCTGACCGAATGGCCCGTGCCACTGATCGGCAGCTTCGACAAGTCGTTCTTGTCTTTGCCGAAGGAGGTCATTGTCGCGACGCTCTCCAGTCATCAGCGTTATTTTCCCATTGCCGACAAGCGTGATGATTTGCTGCCCCGGTTCATAACGATAGCGAATCTCGTCAGCAAAGCGCCTGACCGCGTGCGCGATGGCAATGAACGGGTGATTCGGTCCCGACTCGCCGACGCCGCGTTCTTCTGGGAATCTGACAAGCGGGTCAGTCTCGCGGATCGCCGTGATGCACTCAGAGATGTCGTATATCAGCGTGGCCTCGGCAGCATTCATGACAAGAGTGTTCGCGTCGCCAAACTCGCTGTCACGATAGGCTCCCAGGTCGGTGTGGAAACAGGGGCCATCGAGCGTGCGGCTGCGTTGGCCAAATGCGATTTGCTGACCGGCATGGTTGGCGAGTTCCCCGAGCTGCAGGGTTTAATGGGCAGGTATTATGCGGCAGCAGACGGCGAACCTGGCGCCGTCGCCGAGGCGATCGGTGCACAGTACCTGCCGCGGTTCGCCGGTGACGCCCTGCCGCAAACCGTCGCCGGACAGGCTCTCGCGATCGCCGACAAACTCGACACGATTGCCGGTATTTTTGCCGTGGGCAAGATGCCGTCCGGCAATCGCGATCCGTTCGGCTTGCGGCGAAGCGCTTTGGGCGTTGTCCGTATCATTATCGAGCAGGGGCTTGATCTTGATATTACGGCGTTGGTCGCCGCGACTGTCGCCGATCAGCCCGTCCGCGATAAAGACGAGAAAGGCCTATCGGAAAGCCTGTATAACTTTGTTACCGAAAGAATGCGCGCCTATTATCTGGATCGGAAAACCGGCCTGACAACGGAAATGTTTGCCGCCGTGATGGCAAAGCGCCCGGTTTCGCTGCTCGATTTCGATGCGCGCCTGAAAGCCGTCGCCGCGTTCGTGAAGCTCGAACCGGCGTCGAGCCTCGCTGCCGCAAATAAGAGGATCAGTAACATACTAAAACAGGCAGGTGTGGACAAAGGCGCGTCCATCGATCAATCGTTGATAACAGAACCGGCTGAAACAGCGTTATTCGAGTCCGTCGTAAAAGCACAAAAAGCCGTTGCTCCTCTGATGGAAAGCCGCGATTACACCAATGTCCTGACGACGCTTGCTGATCTCAGGGATCCTGTTGACGGGTTTTTCGACGACATCATGGTAATGACGGACGACGCTGCGCTGCGCAATAATCGCCTGGCCTTGCTTGCCGAACTACGCGCGATGTTTCTGAATGTCGCAGATGTTTCTCGCCTGTCTATCAGCCAGGAGTCTGCACGGTAGAATGTTTTTGCTGCGGGTGCTGTTTCTTGTTTTGTATTTCCTGCTAACGGTCGTCCCCACCGCCCTTGCCATCATATTGCTCTGGACGCTCCCATATCGGCTGCGCTTCGGCATAGCCCGGGCGTGGTCCAGGGGTATGCTGTGGGCCGGGCGGCTTATCTGTGGGCTCGAATGGGTCGTCGAGGGTGCTGAGCACCTCCCCGCCGACCCGAGCGTCATTTATATCAAGCATTCTTCAGTCTTCGAGACCTATGCGCAGATCGGTGTGTTTCCGCCTCACGCCTGGGTCGTTAAAGAAGAACTGCGTTGGACCCCCGTCATTGGCTGGGCAGTGTCTGCGATGAAATGCATCGCCATAGACCGGCATGGCGGGGGCAAAGCAGTCAAGCAGGTTCTTCGCCAAGGTAAAGAACGTCTGGCCGAAGGCATCTGGGTTACGATCTTTCCGGAGGGCACCAGAATGCCGCCAGGAAAAACCCGTCGTTACGGCATCAGCGGCGCAGCCCTTGCCAGAGAGGCCGGTTGCCTGATCGTCCCGGTCGCACACAACGCCAGCGATTTCTTTCCCCGCAACGGGCTGCCTGAGCGGCCCGGCCGGATCCGCATCTGCATCGGCCCGGCTGTCGACCCGTCAACACAAGAGCCTAAGGACACCAACAAGATTGCCCAGGCCTGGATCGAGTCGAAGATGGCGGAGATTAGTGCGGGTTATGGGGCTGGGGATCGCGGCTGAAGCCGCTCCTACGAGCCGCGATGATTCCAATCACACATCAAGGTTCGAAACCGTCAGCGCGTTTTTTTCGATGAACTCCCTGCGCGGCTCGACCTGGTCGCCCATCAGTGTTGTGAAAATCTCGTCCGCTTTGACGACGTCTTCGATTTTTACCTGCATCAAGCGGCGGGTTTCCGGATTTACGGTTGTATCCCAGAGCTGATCCGGGTTCATGTCGCCGAGGCCTTTGTATCGCTGAATAGTCTGGCCTTTTCGCGCCTCATTCATCAGCCACTCGACCGCTTCATCGAACGAGTTGATTGCCATGCGTTTGTCGCCGCGCGCAACGTACGCGCCTTCGCCAATCA
>JAZFPY010000130.1:0-2509 GCA_036444875.1 Woeseiaceae bacterium
GACGAGCAGCCACGTAATCGGCCAGCGACGCGCGCCACAAAAGATCGAGCCCGACGTAGCCGATCAGTGCAGCGAGCGCCCCACACAGCATGCAGCCGAGCAACAGCGGTTGCCAGACATTCAGAAAACCATGTGTCAACCATTCCACTGACAGCTCGAACTCGAAAGGTTGAGACTCCAGTCCGAGCAGAAACGAACCGACACGGTACGCCAGTCGAAACATCGGATATATTGTCACCGGGTTCATCAGCAATGTTCCGATGATAGTCGCCGGTATGTTGACTCTCAGGAGAAGCGCCAACAGTACGGCCGTCAGCGTGTGTGCCGGGACGGGCAGAAATGCGATAAAAAGTCCCAGCGAAAACCCCGGCACGACGGTTTTGCGCCGTATGCCCCAGTACGCGGGGTTATGCAGCAGGTCACGAAACGGACTCAAATACCACTGTTGAGTGATTTTGTGGCGTTTGAACGCAAATTTCCTAAAAAACCGCCTTGGCATTCGTGACTGAATCCGGTTCGATGGAAACCAGCATCATAACGATAAACCGCAGGGAAGCGGAACATGCATATGCTTTGCTTGTGCGCATTGGCAGGCGCCTATACGCTGCAGTTATGCAGTCATCTGCCCGATAAATTCCTGTTAATTGTCCTTGTTCCCGTATCGCTTGTCGCTTTTTTCGCCCCGGGATTACGATTTGCCGGTGCCTATCTGCTTGGGCTGCTGCTTGTCGCGTTCGCCGCACATAGCGTCATCGATGCCAGGCTGTCGCCGGCGCTGGCAGGGAAGACCATCAGGATAGACGCGCGCGTCGCTGACTTTCCCAAAGACCGTGGTGCGTCACTGAGCTTCCTGGTAGAACCCGTGGGCCGTGATGACCTGCCCGGCAGGATTCGACTGAGCTGGTTTGAGGCGCCCAGGAAACCTGCTCTCGGCGAGACATGGCAGTTTGAGGTACGTTTGCGGCGACCGCGAGGCTTTTCGAATCCCGGCGGTTTCGACTACGAAGCCTGGCTCTTTCGGCAGGCCATTGGCGCGACCGGCTACGTTATAAACGGTTCGAACAACGTTCGGCGCGACAATCGGGCTGTTGATCGGATTTCCCGTCTGCGGCAGCGATTCGCAGCCCGAATCGACGCACGTTTGCCCGACGATGACGCCTCGGCCGTCGTGCTGGCGGTGGCCGTTGGCGCGCGACATACCATCACGCGGGAACAATGGAAGCGCTACGCGGCGACCGGAACGAGCCACCTGATGGCGATATCCGGTCTTCACATTGGTCTTGCCGCCGGTGGCGTGTTTTTCCTTTGCTGGTTCCTGCTATCCTTTTTTTGCCGCAGAGCCAACATCAGGGATTGTGCGGCAGTCATTGCGGCAATTGCTGCTTTGGCTTACGCCGAAATTTCCGGCTTTGCAGTGCCGGCCCGGCGGGCTGTCCTGATGACAATTATTTTTGTGTTGGCCGGCCTTCTTCGTCGTCAAATATCTCCTGCGCGCCTGCTTGCCATTTGCTGCCTTACAATTCTGATAACAGATCCGCTCGCAATTCAGGCGCCCGGCTTCAAGCTTTCTTTCGCCGCTGTCGCGATACTGTTCTGGCATTTGCGGGTAACGCGGATTCCTGCGTTTGCCGTGAACAATCACTCCGTTGCGATGTTGTTGAACGGCATACGACGTTTGTCTTCTACCCAGGTTGCACTTTTACTCGGTCTTTTTCCCCTGACGGTGCTGCTGTTTGATCGGGTCGCCATTGTCGCGCCTTTCGTCAACTTGCTGGCGTTACCGGTTTTCAACTTTCTTACGGTTCCTGCCTGCCTGCTCGGCCTGATGCTCGATGGACCGTTTCAGCCGGCGGGCAACATTGCGCTCGACATCGCATATCGAAGCGTCAGTCTCGTGCTTTGGCTGATCCGGCACGCGGCCGAATTGCCGCTCGCAAACTTTCACATCGCGCGGCCGGAGGGCTTCATCGTGATGACGGCACTATTGCCTTCGCTTTGGTCGCTGGCTCCGCCCGGCTGGCCGGGACGCAAACTGGCCCTGGTTGCCGCGCTGGCAATAATTCTCTACAGGCCGCCGCCACCACCGCAGGATTGCATTGATATCCACGTGCTCGATGTGGGTCAGGGTCTCGCTGTGGTCCTGCGGACGCACCGGCATGCAGCCGTTTTTGATACCGGTCCGTCGTTTCGCGGTGGCAGCGATACCGGTCAGCTTGTCCTGGTGCCCTTTCTCAGGAGCGAGGGCATTGCTTCGCTCGACTTGCTGTTGGTCAGCCATGCGGACCAGGATCATTCAGGAGGTGCGCGGTCGCTGACAGAGGAAATCGGCATAAAAAGGATGCTGACCGGGGAAGCGCTTGAGCATATCGATCTGCGGCAGGAATGGTGTCACTTGGGCGAGCGTTGGCATTGGGACGGCATCGAGTTCGCAGTCATACACCCTGCGGAGTCGGGCCGCTGGCACGGCAACAATGCGTCCTGTGTCCTGGAGCTTCGCATTGACCGACAC
>JAZFPY010000131.1:0-4458 GCA_036444875.1 Woeseiaceae bacterium
TCGGCAACCTGCCATACCCGACAAGAAAACGGATCGACTGTCACATATTTCAACGAGGCTGAACCTGGCCTCGAATTGCTCTGATTTGTTGCGAAGAAAATTTGGCCAGTACGCGGAGCCAGGAATCAATTCCCGCAGGTGCGACAGCATCTGACAGCCGTTGCAAACGCCGAGAGCGAAACTATCGCCGCGTGCAAAAAATTCCGCGAACTGATCGCGCGTCTGCGAATGATTAAGAATGGATTTTGCCCAGCCGCCACCGGCACCGAGGACATCACCGAACGAGAATCCACCACAGGCGACAATGCCCTGATAATTTCCCAGTTCATCTCTGCCGTCGAAGAGATCGCTCATGTGTACATCGATCGCGTCGAAGCCCGCACGCATGAAAGCTGCCGCCATCTCGTACTGACTGTTTACGCCCTGCTCCCTGAGAATAGCAACTCGCGGTTTCTCGCCTCCAATCAACGGGGCGGCGATATCTTCGGACGGATCGAAGTTGAGACAAACGTTCAGGCCCGGATCCTTGCTGTCCAGTATGCGGTCATACTCTTCCCGCGCCGTTTCAGGATTATCGCGGAGAGATTGCAGCCGGTAACTCGTCTCCGACCATTCCCGCTGCATGCGAGTACGATCCATTCTGAAGACGACCTCGTCGTCGCTGCAAATGCTCAGTCGGTCGTTCGAATCGACATGTCCAATCAGCACCCATGCGGAATCACGCCTGTCCAGGACCGCCTGGGCTTCGGCCAGCTTGCTGTCAGCCACCTGCACTACTGCGCCGAGTTCCTCGTTGAATAACTGTGCCAGGATATCGCGGTCCGGCCCGGCCAGGCTTAGCGACGCCCCGAGCCGGCCGGCGAACATCATTTCGGCGACCGTGACCAGAAGGCCGCCATCCGAGCGGTCATGGTAAGCAAGGATCAAACGTTTCTCTCTGAGTTCTTGTATCGCCTGGAAAAAATTTCGCAGTCGTCGCGGGTGGTCGAGATCGGGTGTCTCACCACCGTGGCGGCAAAAGGCCTGAGCCAGGCAGGACCCGCCGAGCCGCCTGAGGCCCCCGCCCAGATCGATCAGCAACAGGTGGCTGGCTTCGTCGACGCGCTGCAGTTGTGGCGTCAGGTGGCGGCGAACGTCGCTAACCGGTGCAAACGCCGAGACGATCAAGGACACCGGTGCGACTACCTGGTATTCGCCATCCTCATCTTGCCATTGAGTTCGTAACGATAACGAGTCTTTGCCGACCGGAATCGCAATGCGGAGTTCACGGCATAACTCGTGACTGACCGCTTTGACGGTATCGAACAGATTGGCGTCTTCGCCCGGGTGCCCGGCGGCTGCCATCCAGTTTGCGGAAAGTCTGATTTTGCTGATGTCGTCGATCGCGGCAGCGGCAATGTTAGTGACGGCTTCGCCAACCGCTATGCGCCCGGATGCCGGCGCGTTTATCGTCGCAAGCGGCGTCCGCTCACCCATCGACATGGCTTCTCCGCTAATGCCCTCGAAACTGCTTGCCGTGATTGCCACGTCACTGACGGGCACCTGCCATGGGCCGACAAGCTGGTCTCTCACACAAAGACCGCCGACCGTTCGGTCGCCGATGTGTATCAGGAATGATTTATCGGCCACTGCCGGAAATCGCAACACGCGCAGTACGGCGTCTTCGAGTTCGATCCCGTCAATATCCAGTTCCTGTCGCAGGCGCGGCAGGCGCGTAACGTCGCGAGTCGTTTTCGGCAGCTTACCGAGCAACATTTCCATGGGCATGTCGACGCTGCGATTGCCGAACTCCCTGTCTGTAACAAGCAATATCCGGTCATCGGTAAGAGTGCCGATCACCGCAACTGGGCAACGTTCGCGATCACACAAGTTCGAAAACTCGTCGCTTCGTTCGTCGGCAATGACGAGGACGTACCGCTCCTGAGCTTCGTTACACCAGATACCCATCGGCGACATGCCCGGTTCGGCGTTCGGCACATCACGCAGTTCGACCCGCGCACCCAGGCGGCTATGGTCGACCGCCTCCGGCACTGCATTCGACAGACCGCCCGCACCCACGTCATGAATAAGCAGGATCGGGTTCGCTTCGCCCATTGCCCAGCACCGGTCGATGACCTCCTGGGCGCGACGCTCGATTTCAGGATTGCCCCGCTGGACCGAGGCGAAGTCCAGGTCCTCGTGGCTGGCGCCGCTGGCGAGGCTGGACGCAGCCCCTCCACCCAGACCAATCAACATTGCGGGCCCCCCGATGACCACCAGCCTGGCGCCGACGGGCACATCGACCTTCAGTGCATGTTCTTCGCGAACATTGCCCATGCCGCCGGCGATCATGATCGGCTTGTGGTAGCCGCGAATTTCGTTTTTCGTTGGGCCCGGCGCTTCAAACGTGCGGAAGTAACCGAGCAGGTTCGGCCGGCCGAATTCATTATTAAAGGCGGCGCCTCCAATCGGGCCCTCGAGCATGATCTCCAAGGGTGTGGCCATTCTGCCGGGATGAGCGAAAGCCTGTTCCCACGGCTGGGCGAAGCCGGGAATACGCAAGTGCGAGACTGTAAAGCCTGTCAGCCCGGCTTTCGGCTTGGCGCCGAGGCCGGTTGCGCCTTCATCGCGAATTTCTCCGCCTGATCCGGTTGCGGCGCCCGGGAACGGAGAAATCGCGGTCGGATGATTGTGGGTCTCCACTTTCATCACGATCTGGATCGCTTCATCGCTGTAACGATATTGCCGGTCGCGTCCGGGCATCAGGCGTTGCCCTCGCCAGCCCTCGATCACGGCGGCATTGTCGGAGTAAGCCGAGATGACGCCGTTGGGGCTCGCCTCGGTCGTGCTTCGAATCATGTCGAAGAGTCTCAGGTCTTGCGGCTCACCATCGATGATCCAGTCAGCCCTGAAAATCTTGTGACGACAGTGTTCGGAATTTGCCTGGGCAAACATCATGAGTTCGGCGTCAGTGGGATTACGCCGCAAATCTGCATAATTAGCGTACAGATATTCGATTTCGTCGGCAGATAAAGCGAGACCGAGCTCGCTGTTTGCCCGGACAAGTGCGTCCGGGCCTTCCTTCAGCAACGGAACCGTCCCAAGCGGCAACGGCGCATGCGTCTCGAACAGCATTTCGGCCTGGTCACCGTTTTCGATAAGCGTTTCGGTCATGCGATCGAACAGGTGTCGGCCTACCGCGGCGAGACTCGCCTTGCCCGGGTCTGCTTTGAGTAGTAGTCCATAACAGATGCCGCGCTCAATGCGCTCGATCGTATCCAGGCCGCAGGCATGCGCGATATCCGTAGCCTTGCTCGACCAGGGGGAGATCGTGCCTGGGCGGGGCACGGTAAAAAGCCGCCTGGCATCTGGTGGCAGCGGCGCGACCGGATCGCCAGCGAGCAACAAATCATCCAGGCGCTTGCCGTGTTCCGCGCTCAGTGGTTCCGTGACGCTGACGAAATAGGCATATCTTGCACGGATTTCGTCAATGCCCGGCTCGGACTGCCGCAAGACGGACAATAATTTGTTGAGCCGGAATTCCGATAACGCGGACTGACCCGGCAACTCCAGCATTTTTATCGAAGTTTGAACCGGCAGATCAGTCGCAGGTTTGGACAAGCTGACGCAACCTTAATCGCTGCAGAGTGTTTGAAGAACCGGGATCATACCTGCTCCGCCTGCTACCCGTAAACGCAAGCGCGATTGCCGCTAGCTGGATGATTCGCCACCCGGTGTGTAAACGGGGACGGGAAACTGTGCAATATTCCCGCCCTCCAGCTTGCTGATCTTGCTCGCGCCCTGCTTTTTGACTTCATCGATCCGTATGATGGTGTGCATCGGCAAATACGTTCTTTCGACGCCTGCAAACTCGGATTTGATCTTCTCTTCGGAGGGGTCGACGACGACCGAGCTGCGCTCGCCGAAAACCAGTTTCTCAACCTCGATAAAGCCGAACAGGGCGCCGTGGCCGATGTTGCGGGCATAGATCTCGTACACCTTGCCCTGGCTCACGAAGATGATTTTATAGAGTCGTTTGCTGGCCATTGTGGGTCGTTTCGCGGGCTTTGACGTTGCCCAGGACGGGCCATTAGTTTACCCAATATTTTCTCGCAATACCGTAGCTATCGAGTCCCGCGAATGTTTGTCATATATGGTCTATTTATCGCTTTTTGGGCCCCGCTAGGTATCGCGGTCAAATCGATTTATGTGAACTGCTAGGCAGCGCCAAATCACTGCTTCGCTGCACTATTTGGCTTAACTGTTCCCCCGGGCCGGAAGCATTCCGGCGCCGGCGGACGTGCATGGACGAGTGACACGATGCCACTGCGGCTGAAAGTAACAAGCGAACAAAAGGAACTCCTCGGGGAGGACTATCTCCATGAGTTCGATGCAGAAGGCGGCACGATCGGCCGTTCGCTCGACAACGACTGGATCCTGCCCGATCCCGACCACTATATCTCCGGAAAACATGCCACT